>JBQCCH010000245.1:0-7454 GCA_051962375.1 Tepidisphaeraceae bacterium | reverse complement strand
TTGCGGCGACTGATGGATCACGATCATCGTCGCAGCAGCTGATTGAGCCTGACGGCAAGAACCGATATGCCCCGCGATCGCTGGCCGTGCTCTCATCCGACCGGCGATCGCGGGGTTTTTCTTTTTTTGCGGCTCGGCATGCGACGGGCTGGGGCCGTTTTCGCGGCGATTTGCATCGGCGGCGGGGTCGCGGTACCATTTCCGGCCCTCGCTGACGTGGACGGGTGTGTCCGTGCACGCACGTCGAGGCGAATTTCCGCCCGTGAAGGTGTTACCATGAAAAAAGGCGTTCACCCCGCTTACCGCCCCGTCGTGTTTCAGGATATCTCGGCCGGCACGCAGTTTCTGACGCGTTCCACGATCGACAGCAAGGAAACCGTCAAGTGGGAAGACGGCAATGAGTACCCGCTGGTGAAGGTCGACATCTCGGCCGCGAGCCATCCGTTTTACACGGGCAAGCAGACCTTCATCGACGCGACCGGCCGACTGGATCGGTTCGCCAAGAAGTTCGGCGGCAGCTACAGCTTCCAAAAAGGCGGCAAGAAGTAAGCCCCCTTCCGCAACCGCAACAACGAATCCAATGACCGGCAGGCGAGCCTCATTCGCCTGCCGGTTTTTTTATCGCCTTCACCCGGAATTTGGCCGACTTTCGGACGTGAGGGCGGTAGAAAATAGAGGGGGGGACGCGCGCGGGGGGTATTGGGGAGGTGTTGGGGATGAGTGAAAACGTGAAGACGTGAAACTTGGGGGTCTACTGCGTACTGCGTACTGCGTAAGGGGAAAACTGGGGGGGCGTTTGGGGTTGGGGGTTGGGGGTTAGGGTTTGCGCGGATGATAAGTCGCTTGGCGGGCTGGGCAACGGCCGTTGCACTGGGGCGCGGGTTTTTTTGGCCGAAGCGGTGGCTGGGCCACGAGTTGACGGAAAACCGCGAAAACAAAATGGCAGGAACGGCCGACGCGGGTTTTTGGGGACTTATGGCAAAAGCCCGCGGCAGGGGCGGCGGGCTTTGTGCGGTAAGGATTTGGAGCAGGGAGCGGCGTTATTTTTTGACGTTCAGGATCGCGTCCTTGGCGGCTTTGGCGACGCGGAACTTGATCTTGGTTTTGGAGGGAATCTTGATGGTCTGGCCGGCGTTGGCGCCGAAGCGCTGGAGCATGTCACGCGGCTTGGTCTTGGTCAGCACCAGCTTGCCGATGCCGGGCAGCACGAAGCCGTTCTTGGCCTGCTTGTAGGCGAGTTCGGACTGGGCTTCGAAGAACTGGCTGACCTGCTTCTTGGTGACGCCGACTTTTTCCGCCAAGGCGGCGGCGATCTCGGACTTGGTCATGGGTTTGGCCATTGATGAATCTCCTGTTAGGGGCCCCTGGTGTTGCGACAGCGCGGGTCGGCGTGAGGAGGCCGGCGTGAGAATCGAGCGTCCCTCCGGTTCGGCAAGCGCTGCGCAAATGCGCTCCGCAGCGGCCGACCGCACGGCAGCGCCGGACAGTCGGCGCGTCGTTCCCCGTGCCCCGTTTGAGCGAGCGGCGTCTCACGGCGGCACTCGATCGTGGGTCGCGTAAACGTAGCGGAAAAACAGGGGTTTTCAAGCGCCTGAAACCGCTGAAATCCCGTTTTTCTCGGGAAAAACCGAGGGTGGCGGCTAGGTTTGGCCGGTCCAGGAGCTGTCGGCGGCTTGGCGAAAGGCGTCGCGAAGACGCTGGACGGCGGCATCGGGGAGCGGGCCTTTGTCGGCGATTTCGAGGTTTTTCCGGGCATTTTCGGGGTTGGTCGTGCCGACGATCGCGGTGCTGACGCCCGGCTGACTCAGGGTGAATCGCAGGGCAATCTCGGGCCAGACGTCAGCGGGATCGCCCGAAAAACCCAGGTCGGCGGGCGTGAGCTTCATGTGGGAAAGCCGATCGGTGTAGGTGGCGGCATACCGCTGATACATCCCGGGCTGTGCGGCGAGGTCTTTCCAGCAGGCGTTGGCGATCGGACGCTTGGCGATGACGCCGACGTTGTTTTTTTGAGCCACCGGGACGACGCCGTCGAGATTGACCTGATCGACGATGTTGACCGAGGTTTCAATGACCGCGACCTCGGCAAGGCCGGCGGCATACGTGGCGGCCTCGTTGTCGCCGGAATAGCCGAGGAAGCGGATCTTGCCCGCATCCCGGGCCTTGATGAGCGCCCCCACCGCGTCGCCGGCCTGGAGCACTTTGAGGTCGCAGGAATGCAGCAGCATGACATCCAGGTGATCGGTCCGCAGCTGGCGCAGCGCCAGATCGACGGAGTAGGAGATGACGTCGGGGGTCCAGGCGCTGGCGTCGCACCCCTGCACCTTTTGGCCGCACTTGCTGACGAGGAGGTAGTCGGCTCGACGGTCGGCAAAGTGCTCGCCGAGGAATTCCTGCGATCCGGGGTAGCTGGTGGCGGTATCGAGCAGGTTGAGCCCCTGATCAAGCAGCGTATTGATGACGCGGACAGCGCGATCGGTGTCGGCCTTCAGGTAGGCGGCGGGCGCGGCGCCGAAGCCGAGAGCGGAGACGTCGAACCCGGTTTTGCCGAAAGGATTTTTCTTCATGGTGCCCGAATGATAGCCGGGCAAGCGCGGGTGGGCGGGTTTCCATCAAAGTTGAAACGACTGCGACACCGCGAGCGTCACCATGCCGATCAGGATGATGCCGCCCGTCGCAAAGGCGAGCCGGCGGGTCATCTCGCGATTGCGGGTCTGCTGCTGGACGAGCGGCATGTTGACGCCGGCACTGGCGAGGGAGGTGAGAATGGTGGCGATGGCGGCGGTTTCGGGACTGATTCGACCGGCAAACGCGAGTTGGGCGGCCGTGGCGGTCGTGCTGGCGCTGCTGACCAATCCCCCCGCGATGCTGACGGCCAGGAACCCGACCGGGCCCAACGTGCGCTGGGCGAGCGTTCCGGCGACGGCGAGGATCAGAAACAGGACGGCAAATTTCCCGATCCGCACCAGCGAAACGGGCGAGGTGAGCTTCAGGGGCTCGGCGGCGGCGGGATCACGGGCATCGCCCTGCGATCGGGCGAAGGCGATCGTCGCCAGCGCCATGGCGGCCAGGGGGATCGCGGCGCGCGGGGCGGCGACCGGTGCAAAGATCGCCAGGATGACGCCGTTTCGGACGAACATCGACATATTCGTCAGCAGCAGGATCGAAACGGCCTTGGGGGTGGGCAGACGCCGATGCCGCAATTGCACGGCCAATTCCGCGACGGCGGCAGTCGAATTGACCAGCCCACCGAGCACGGCCGCGTAGTAGAGCCCGCGATCACTGTAGAGCCGCAGGAGCACGTAGTTGAGAAAGCCGATGCCGGCGATGACGACGACGGTCACCCAGAATTGATGGGGGTTCAGCAGTTCGTACTTGTCGATGAAATGATTCGGGAGCAGCGGAAAAATCACCACACTCAACAGCCCCAGCAAGACGGCCGATCGGATTTCTTCGGGTCGAAGCGCGCCGGCGAATCGGCGCAATTCCAGTTTCCACGCCAGCAGCATCATCACGATGATCGCGCTGGTGGCCGCCGTGAAATACTGGTTCAGCCCCACCATGCTGCCGAGGAAGTAGACGACGATCAGGCACAGCGAGGTCGTCATTTCGAGCGAGCGGTCGCGCAGCAGGCTGTGAACATTCAGAAAGGCCACCAACAGCAGGATGCCCGCCAAGCCGCAGAGCGTGAAGGAAGGGGCGATGACGCTGGTCAGCATCCCCAGGAGGCCTGCCAAGGCGAAGGTGCGGACGCCAATCTCTTTCTGGGCCCATTCCCGCTCAAGCCCGACGAGCAGACCGATGCCGGTCGCGAGGGCGGCTTTGTAGGCGATGTCGTTGTAATCCAGCGCAATATCGGTCGGCAGCGGGGCCACGAATCAATCCGTTCATTGCTAGAGGGGCAATAGCGCGCGCAGGAACACTCTCAGGGCGCGCCATTACGATGGCGGCGTAATGTACGCTTTTATTAGCATTGTGTTAAGAGGGCAATTGCGAGATTTTTTGGGCTGCACCGGGCAATGTTCGTTCGACCGCGGGTTCGTGCGGCAACGCCACGTTTTTGAACGTAGGATCAAACCATGAGTTCCATCACGCAGACTCTGCCCGCCGATGCTGATCGCGTGCGCCAACTCGTCATGCGGTATGGCTGGAATGCGACGGCGTATCAGATTCTGAATCCGGGCATCCACTATTGGTTCGATCCCGTGACCGATGCCGTGGTTGGCTTCGCCCGTGAACCGGGATGGTGGGTGATCGCCGGCGCACCGGTCTGTGCGCTGGCGGATCTGAAGGAAGTCGTCGCCCGCCTGGAATCGGCCGCTGCCCTTGAGGGCTGCCGGGTGGTGTATGTTTGCGCCGCTGAGCGGATGCGACAATTGGTGAGCGATTGGGGCAGCCACGCCACCGCTACGCTCGGCGCAGAGCCCATCTGGGCGCCGAGTGACTGGGTCAAGCGAATGCCCGGGCTCAAGTCGTTCCGAGCTCAGTTGAATCGTGCGAAAAACAAGCACGTGGTGATTGAGCCTGTCGCTTTGCCGATGTCGCCGGAACTTTGCGATGACCTGCACGACTGCTTGCGCGATTGGCTGACGCATCGTCCGTTGCCGCCGTTGCGATTTCTGGTCGAGCCCAACACCATCGACGGCGTGCTGACCGATCGGCGGCTGTGGGTCGCGCGGCAGCGGGATCGCGTCGTCGCTTACCTGCTCGCCTCGCCGGTGCCGGCGCGTCAGGGGTATCTCATCGAACAAATCGCCCGCCGGCCCGACGCGCCGAACGGCACCACCGAGCTCATCATCGATACCGCCATCCGCGCCATGGCCGCCGAGAAGTGCAACTATGTAACGCTCGGCATGGTCGTGCTTTCGAGCACGGTTCGTCCGCTGATGGACGAAAATCCCCGCTGGCTGCGCGGGCTGTTCCACTTCGCCCGCGCCCACGGTCGGCGGTTTTACAATTTTGCCGGGCTGGAACGGTTTCGCGAGAAACTGCAGCCCGACGAGTGGGAGCCGTTGTATCTGATCACCAACACCCCCCGGTTTGCGATGCGCGGGCTCTATGCCGCGGGCGCCGCCTTTTGCGGCGATCGATCGCCCCTGAGCCTGGTGGGCGGCGCGATCGTCAAGGCGCTTCGCACGGAGGCCGGCTGGTTTCGCGACTGGCTTAATCATGACCCCTCGTCGTAGCCCGATCTTCCGAGTCAGACCCGCAAGCGTATTTCCATCGCGGGGCGGTTTGGGCATGATAGATGCTTCAACCCCAGAGGGATCTACATGAATCGCCCATCGATCGTCGCCGCCTGCTGCCTGCTGACCGCTGCTCACGTTGCGATCGCCGGCAATGTATCGCTCCCTTATTCCACCTCCGACAACAACGGCAACCAATGGATGGTGTTTTTCCAAGGCAACCTCCAGCAGCAGGGAAATCAGCCGATCTTCTCGCAGGCGGGCATGGTCACCATCAACGGCCAGCAGCCCCAAGCCAACAACCAGACCGCCAGCTTCGATGAAAAAAATTCCGAGCTCACGCTCAATTTCGTCCAACGCGGCAGCTTCAAGCACACGCGACGCATCAAGTTCGATGACAGCGGCATCGTTCGCATCCTCGACATTTTTGAAAACGCCCAGAATCAGGACACCACGCTCAACGTGTCGCTGATGACCAACACCAATTTCGGCGTCTCCGATTCGTCGCTCCTGAGCGATCCGAAGAAAAAAGCCAACAACATCGGCTGGATCGCGATGACCGGCGCCAACCGTTGCGCGATGAGCCTCTTCGCCGGCAAAGGCAGCAAGGTGACCCCCACCATGCGGGCACAACCGAATGGCAACGGCACGTTCGCCATGTTCCCCCTGAAGCTTCCCGCCAAGGGGACCGCCGCGATCGTCCATTGGCATGGCACGTTCGACACCATGGATGCCGCCACGCAGTGGGTCGATCAATTGCGCGAAAGCAAAATGATCGCCGACCTGCCGCCCGATCTCCGCAAGGCCATCGTCAATCTCAACCCCGCCAGCGATGGCGCCGTCGCCGGCCGTGAACTCCTGCGAGGGACCACCAACGACGTCATCGAGCTTCGCGGCGGCGATCAGATGCGCGGCGATCTCAAGCTCGATGCCTACACCCTCGATACCGCCGACGGCCCCGTCACGCTGCCGGCCTCCAAAATCGCGGGCGTCCTCTCCGTCGGCGATTACCGCCCGCACCAGCTGGTCGTCACCGCCGATGGGGAAATTTTCGGCGGCAGCCTGAAGCAGGCGAGCATCCCGATCCTCCTCAGCAGCGGACAATCCACCCAAATCCCCCTCGAGCAGATCAGCCGGATCGGGTATCGCACCAACGGCGTCGAACCCGCCCCCTGGAAATTTGATCGACCCATGGTTTTTCTCACCGGCGGCGAACGCTGCCTGATCGAAACGCCCACCGACCCCGTCGATTTTGTCACACGCTATGGCCCACTGCATCTTGCCCCCAGCCAGATCGCCGCCGTCCTCTTCACCAACACCGCCGACGCCTACACGCTGTATCTCACCGATGGTTCGCGCCTGAGCGGCGTCTTTTCCCAAAGCGCCTGGCCGCTCAAGCTCCTGTCCACCACGGCCGAGAAGCCCATCGATTTTGCGCTGGCATCCCTCGCCAGCGTCCAGTTCAAGCCCCTCGATGACACCATCGGCACTGGAGCGCCCACGGTCGGCCTGCTCGGGGATGACATCGTCGCCGCCCGCATCGAAGGCGCCCTGAAATTGCTCACGCCCTTCGACACCCTCACGCTGGATGGCCCCGAAATCCAGTCCATCACCCGCCCCAACCCCGGCCAGTCCGATCTGCAGGTCACACTTTTTGATGGCAGCACCTTTCGTGGCACGCTCGATGTCCCGTCGCTCACCGTCACCCTGGTCGGCGACACCAAACTCACCTTCCCCGTCGCCGCCCTGCGCGATTACCAGAATCCGCGTCCGTTTCCGTCTCCCTCGGTCGTCAAGCAAGTGCAGGCCGCCATCGATCAGCTGAATCAGGACGATTTCAAGGTCCGCGAGCAGGCCGAAGCCCAGATCGTCGCGCTCGGCCCGACCGTCGCCAGCGTCCTGGAAGACGCCGCCCCCAAACAGCCCCCCGAAGCCCGCGAGCGTCTGCTGTCGATCCTCAAGCGGATGAAAAAAGACCAACCGCTCCCCCCCACGCGCCTGGCCCCCCCGCCTCCGATGGAGTGAACGGCCGTAAGTCCCCAAAATCACCCGTCGGCCGTTCCTGCCATTTTGTTTTCGCGGTTTTCCGCCAACCCCACGCCCGGCCACCGCTTCGGCCAAAAAAACCCGCGCCCCAGTGCAACGGCCCTTGCCCAGCCCGCCAAGCGACTTATCCCCCGCGCAAACCCCAAGCCCCACCCCCAACCGCCCCCCCCTCTATTTTCTACCGCCCTCACGTCCGAAAGTCGGCCAAATTCCGGGTGAAGGCGA
>JBQCCH010000244.1:0-8479 GCA_051962375.1 Tepidisphaeraceae bacterium | reverse complement strand
GTGGCGGCTTCGAACTCGGCGGCGCAGGTGTCGACGAGTTTGTAGACCGGCATCAGCCCCGCGGCTTTGCGGGCGTCGCGCACTTCGGCGGGTGAGACGCCCCACATTTGTGCCAGCTGGATATCGCTGTAGCCCAGCTCTTTCGCGCGACGCGTGATGTCGGCAAAAGCGGCGGGGTTGCTCTTGCGCATCGCCCAGTGGGCGGCCGCTTCTTCGGGCGTGCCTTCGAAATCCGTCAGTTCCTTCATCTGCGCGAGGAACCACGGATCGATGTGGGTGAGCCCGTGGATCTGTTCGATCGTCCAGCCCATCTTCAGCGCGTAGCGGACGTAATACAGGCGGCCCTGCGAAGGCACGGAGAGCTTGCGGCGCAGCGTTTCTTCGGGGATGGGCCAAGACGACTCGGGCAACGAGCCGCGACCGTCAGGGAGCGCCGGATTGTTGGCGGATTTCGAGACCGACGCGTCGCCGGTGCGCGAGGTGTCGCTGGGCGCTCCCTCACGGTCGCGGCTCGTGGCGTTCAACCACTTGTCGTTTTTGTCCAGGCCGAAGCCGTAGCGCTTCACTTCCATGCTGCGGATGCCCTTCTGCAGGGCTTCCTTGAACGTCCGGCCGATCGCCATCGCTTCGCCGACGCTCTTCATCTGCGTCGTCAGCGTTTCATCCGCATCCGGAAACTTCTCAAACGTCCACCGCGGAATCTTGATGACGCAATAATCGATGCTCGGCTCAAAACAGGCGCTTGTGTAAAGCTCCCAATCCTCACGCGTGTCGACGCTCGACCCGTCGGGACGCGACAGTGCGCCGGCATTTTTTGAATCTGCGCCAGCAGCTTTAGAAACCGCGCCAGCAGCTTTTGATTCGGCGCCAGCTCCTTTAGAAACTGCGCCACCCGCTTTCAATCCCGCGCCACCCGCTTTTGAAAGCGCGCCATTCCCTTTTAAATCGGCGCCATCTGCTTTTGAAAGCGCGCCACCCACTTTTGAATCGGCGTCATTTACTTTTAAAAGTGCGCCACCCGATTTTAAAAGTGCATCATCCGATTTTTCATTGAAACGCGGACGTTTGCGGCTGGTGATCGGGTTGGGCCATTCGTCGAGCGTGTAACCGACGGCCAATTTGGCGGCGATTTTGGCGATCGGGTACCCCGTCGCCTTGCTGGCCAAGGCCGAGGATCGCGAGACGCGCGGGTTCATCTCGATGACGACCATATCGCCGTTCGCGGGGTTGATGCCGAACTGAATATTGGACCCGCCCGTCTCCACGCCCACCGCGCGGATGACGGCAAAGCTCGCATCGCGCATCTTCTGATATTCTTTATCGGTCAGCGTCTGGATCGGCGCGACCGTGATGCTGTCGCCGGTGTGCACGCCCATCGCGTCGATGTTTTCGATCGAGCAGACGACGATGCAGTTGTCGTTCTTGTCGCGAACGACTTCCATCTCGTACTCTTTCCAGCCGATGACCGATTGCTCGATGAGCACTTCGGTGACGGGGCTGGCGTCGAGCCCGCGCTGGACGATTTCTTCGAACTCTTCGATGTTGTAAGCGATCCCGCCCCCGGTCCCGCCGAGCGTGAAGGCCGGCCGAATGATCAGCGGCAGCCCGAAGTCCGCCAGCACGGCGCGGGCATCGTCCATATTGTGCACCACACCCGATCGCGGCACGTTCAGGCCGATCTTCAGCATCAGGTCCTTGAACACCTGACGGTCTTCGCCCTTGTGAATGGCGTCGCGGTCGGCGCCGATCATCTTCACGCCATATTTTTCGAGAATCCCCTGATCAAAGCAGGCCATCCCCGTGTTGAGCCCGGTCTGCCCGCCGAGCGTGGGAAGCAGCGCATCGATCGGCGTGCCGTTTTCTTTTTCGCGCTGCAGGATTTTTTCGACGGCCTCGGGCGTGATCGGCTCAATGTAGGTGGCGTCGGCAAACTGCGGATCGGTCATGATCGTCGCAGGATTGCTGTTGATCAGGACGATGCGATACCCCTCCTCGCGCAAAGCGCGGCAGGCTTGAACGCCGGAGTAATCGAACTCACAGCCCTGGCCAATCACAATGGGCCCGGAACCGATAATCAAGATCGAGGAAATGTCGGTGCGACGCGGCATCGGCGGTGTGCTTTCGGCAAAACAATTCGACGGTAAAAAGTGCGGAAAGAGTACGGCCGGCCCTCGGGTTTTTCAAATGATCCGACGCGGCCGTCCAACCGCGTGCCCGGCGATACGCGTGCAAAGGCGTGAAATTGAGCAGAGATCGACGATTACGCGTCGATCAGGGCGCCTGCGGCATCGCGCCCGGCCGGGCGATCCGCCTTGGCGATCGCCGCCTTCAACACCGACGGGCACAAGAGCAGCGCCAGCGGATTTTCCACCCCCTGCTGCTCCGCCAATTGCTTCAACCGCTTCAGTTCGCGCCGTCGCAGGCCCATGGCTTTGGCCATCTCGCGTGTGAGTCGTCCTTGATGGTTGACGACTTTGGCGGTTTTGGGCTTGGTCGCACGTCGACCGAAGATCGAAATGAGCATGACGATCGCAATCAAGGCCGCCACCACCGAGATCACCTGCTGCGGGTTGATCTGGCTGTTGGCCGAATCGCTCATGCTCTTGAAGACGTCGTCGGAGGTGGTCGCCAGCAGTGCGAAGTAAGTCATGGCCATGTTCCTTCAGGCGACTTTCGACCGAGCGGGCGCATTCTTCTGCGCCGCTTCAATAATGCTCTTGAGCATCGCCACCGCATATCGGCGGACCCGCACATTGTCATCCTGCTGCGCGATCGCGCCGACATCTTTGAGCAATGCCCACAGCCCCACCTGCCGCAATGTCCACAACGCCGACACGCGATGCTCAGCCCGGGGATCGCGAAGCATCTCGCGCAGGTGTTCGCCCGCATCGACCACCCGCATGCGGTGCAGCGCCTTGATCGCATTGGCGCGCTCGCGATTGTGCGGCGAGCGAACGCGCTCGCTCAGCAGCGGCACATACCCGCGAGCGTCGGCGGCTTCGAGCAATTCGATCGCATTGGCGCGCACGCGCGGGTCATTGTCGGCCAGGACGCGGTCGATCGTCCGATCGCCGGAGACGGCATCGCTCCGATTCAGCAGAATGACGGCCTTCGAGCGCAACTTGGCATTGGCATTGGCGCACAATTGCGACAACGCGGGGCGGAAGCTTTCGGTGAGTTCCAACTCCTGAATGACCTGCATCGCCTGCAACCGTTCCGGCACCGAGCCCCCCACCAGATACCGGCCGAGACGCTGCGGCGCATCCTGAACGAGCTTGAGCATCGCCCGCCCCGCCTGGCGACGGACGTCTTTTTCCATGCGATCGAACCGCGTCCAGAATTGCTCGAACCCGATATGCCCAATCGCCCGGCCGATCACCCGGCGGACCGAATCCGGGCCCTGCGTCATGCGCTGCAGCAGGACATTTTCGTAGCCGGGCGGACGTCGACGGATCAACTCCCGCGCCGCGACGCGAACAATCTGTTCATCCGCATCGGCAAGCATTTTTCGCAGCAATTCCATCGACGTGCGGCTCGGCCCGCTCATCGCCGCTCGCAGCACGTGCAGCCGCGCGTAGGAATCCTCTTTCACGCGATCGAGCACTTCCACCAGGTGCCGATCCTGCACCGCGTCATTCACGCCCGATGCCGCGATCCAATCGGCCACACGCATCGCGTCGCGCGGCGATCGGGCGCGCAGGTCAGCGCCGATGCGCTCTTCATCCCACCAGGTGCCCCGCGTGACCTGCTGCGTGCACAACTGCAACTGATGATCCGCCAGCCAGTGCGTACGGCGAAGAATCGCATCGAGCACGGGCGTATCGACGATCTGCGCGAAAGCGGCCGCGAAATTGGTCCGTAAATGGCCGTGCGATGCGCCGAGCAAAAATGCTTCGGCATGATCGGCGGCGGGCGGTTGCTGGAGCTTGCGCATCACCGAAGCCTGCCCGCCGTGGCGATTCGCCTTCAGGATCGCAAGAATCCGGCTCTGCGGATGATCGCACAGGAGCAGCGCCGCCCGCATGAGGTCCGACAAATGCTTGGTGCGTGCCCAATCGAGCGCCCGCGCGACGGCCGATTCGATTTCGGGTCGCTGCTGCATGAGCGTCTGGTAAGAGCTGGCCAGATCGCGCCCTGCCGTGGCCGCGGTGGTGACGGTGGAATCGTTGCTGTCGACCGCTTCTCCCAGCATCGACAGATCATTGCCGTCGCCGGCGCCGAACTGGTGCATGAGCCGCGATTCGGAATTCACCCACCGGGCCAGGTCGACCAACGCATCGCAGGCCGCCTTTGAGAGCGTTTCGTCGTGGTCGCGCAGGTTTTCCGACAACACATACCCGAGCTTTCCTTGCCGCGCCTGCGTAATGATCTGGATCGCCGCCAGCCGGACGTTCTTGTCTTTAGAACGCCCCGCTTCGCTCAACACGTGATAAAAGACGCGCACGTTCGTCCGGATGATGTCCTGGCACTGCTTGGGCAGGTCGGCGTACTGCTTCAGGACGCCGGTAAGGGCGTCGGGCGTGTGACGCTTGATGATCAGGTCCAGGACCTGCTTTTTTTCAGGGCCATCACCGATGCGCAGCGCCTCCAGCAGCAGACCGTCGGCGGCCTGGTTGGGGGTGGCAATCAGCGCGCTCATCAGCTTCTTCAGCTTCACCTTGAGATTATCGGACGCAAACCGCCCGAAGCATGAGCCCACCTGGCGCCTAAGTTCATTTGTGGCCCCCCCCGCGCGGGGTATACTCGGCCGCGAATCTGTAAAGGGACTGAAAGAGGCATGGCTATGGCAGAACACGGCACGATCGTTCGCGGCATTGATTACAAATCCACTTTCCCATTCACCCACCTGTTTCGTGGGTTTCGGCTGGCGATTGATCCGTCGAAAATCATGCTGGCGCTGGCGGCGTTGTTGCTGCTCTACGTCGGCGGGCGGCTGCTCGACGCCGTCTGGCCCGAACACGCCCGGGCGCTGCCGGACGAGCTTCGCGCCTACACCGCCGAGCCCGCCAATTTTGCCGAACGTCGTGGCGACATGCTCACCGCCCGCGACGAGGGGCTGAAGGCTCAGCTCGCGTCCTACGGCCGATCCAACCCGCAGCCGCGGTTTGGCGACCTGGTTGATGAGCTGAAAAAGCGCCGGGACGACAACCTCCGGCAAGTCGACGCCGCCTATGACGACCTTCCCGCGGACCAAAAAACCCCCGAAGCCCGCCGCGGCCACGAAGCCGGCGTCTCGCGTGTCTATGCCAGCTACAACGAACAGCTCGCCAGCGCCCGCATCTACGAAACGCAGGGCCTGTTCGGCCACTTCCTCTATTATGAAGTCCAGCAGGTGGACGGCACGGTTTGGAGCGCCGTGAATCTCCGGATCGACGGTGTCATCGACGGGCTCAAGAATTTCTTCATCCTCGCACCGGCCTGGGCGTTTCGGCATCACCCGGTCTTCTCGATCCTCTTTTTCGCCTGGCTGCTGGTGATCTGGTCGATCTTCGGCGGCGCCATCGCCCGCATTGCCGCGGTGCAGGTGGCGCGGGATGAAAAAATCTCCATCCGCGGGGCGCTCAAATTCAGCAGTGAAAAGGTCCTGTCGTTCATTTTTGCCCCGTTGATCCCGATCATCATCATCCTGGTCATCGGCCTGGTGGTCGCCATCGCGTCGCTGCTGATTTCCGTCCCCGGCATCGGCGGGATCTGGTCGGTTATCGTTGGCATCGGCTTCTTCATCGCGCTGCTGGCGGGCCTGGTCATGATGCTGACGGCGATCGGACTGATCGGCGGCGGCAACCTGATGTTCCCCACCATCGCGGCCGAGGGGTCCGACAGCTTCGATGCCGTCTCCCGCTCCTTCAGCTACCTCTATGCCCGTCCTTGGCAATTGTCGTTTTACTCGCTGGTGTCGCTCACCTACGGGGCGGTGACCTATCTGTTCGTCCGGCTGGCGCTGTTTGTGCTCCTGCTGCTCGTGCACGGCAGCGTCAATGCATTTCAGTGGGGCCACGCCCTCGACGGCTCGCCCGTTTTCGACGCGATGTGGCCGCAGCCGACCAACCTGATGAACCTCAGCTATGACCCGAATTACGCCGTCCTCGGCCCCGTTCACACGATCGGGGCGGTGGTCATCGCCTTCTGGGTCTTCCTGGCTACCTCGCTGCTGGGCGCGTATGCCCTGAGCCTGTATGTCAGCAGCAGCACGCTGATCTATTTCCTGATGCGGCGTGAGGTGGACGCCACCGAAATGGACGAGGTTTACCTCGATCCCACAGACGACGAGATGGGCGACACCACGATCGTCACCGAAACGACCGAAACCACCGTGGCAACAACCACCGAAGGGACGGCCGCTGTCAGCCCCGCCGAGCCGCAGGGGCAGCCGATCGACCTGCCGGCCCCGCCGGTCGAGCCCTCGAACCCCGAGCCGCCGCCGGCCTCTTAACGCCGTCATCACGCTTCCCCCAGCCGCAGATTGGGCTGATTCCTCGCGAATCGGTCAAATCTGCGGCTTTCTTTGTAATCGGCCCGGCCGTGAACTTCCGCGGCATCGAAGGTATCCTGTTTTCAACAACGAAGGAGACACATGGGCCTTTGGGACAAGCTCACCGGTGAACTGGTCGACATCGTCGAATGGCTCGACCAGGATCGCGAGACGATCGTCAAGCGGTTCGAGCGATACAACAACCAGATCAAGTACGGCGCCAAGCTCATCGTCCGCGAAGGACAGATGGCCGCCTTCGTCAATGAGGGGCAGCTTGCGGACGTCTTCAACCCCGGCACCTATACGCTGGAAACCAAGAACATCCCGATCCTCAGCACGCTGCAGGGGTGGAAGTACGGCTTCAATTCGCCCTTCAAGGCTGAGGTCTATTTCGTTTCCACCCGGCTGTTCACGGACCGCAAATGGGGTACGAAAAATCCGATCATGCTGCGCGATCCGGAGTTCGGCCCGACGCGTTTGCGGGCGTTCGGCACCTTCGCGATCCGTGTCGCCGACGTCCCGACCTTCATTCGCCAGCTCGTCGGCACCGACAATCGCTTCGGCATCGATGAGATCGGCGACCAGCTCCGCGACATGCTCATCGCCCGCTTCGCCGACGCCCTGGGCGAAGCCAAAATCCCCGCGCTCGACTTGGCCGCCCATCAGGATGAGCTGGGCAAGGTCCTGATCGACCGCGTGAACGCCGACTTCAAGCCCATGGGCCTGGAGGTCGGGGCGCTGGTGGTCGAAAACATCTCCCTCCCGCCCGAGGTCGAAGCCGCCCTCGACAAGCGCACCAGCATGGGCGTGATCGGCAACCTCGACCAGTACGTCAAATATCAGTCCGCCGAAGCCATCACCAAGGCGGCCGAAAACCCTGGCGGCGTAGCGGGCATTGGCGCGGGGCTGGGTGTGGGTATGAACATGGCGAACCAGATGGCCGGCGCGATGCAAGCGCCCGTTCAGGCGCCGCCCCCGTTGCCCGGGATGGTGCAGTTTCATGTCGCCATCGCCAATCAGCAGCAGGGCCCGTTCGATCTGTCGGCCATGCAGCAAAAAATCACCGCCGGCCTGGTGACGCGGCAATCGCTCGTCTGGAAGCCCGGCATGCCCCAATGGACGCCCGCCGAGCAGGTCGCCGAACTCGCCCCGCTCTTCGCCGCCGTCCCGCCGCCGCTTCCCTGATGAGTCGGGGGATTTTTCTCCATGAGCGAGCCCGCCACCGTCCCTGAGACGGGTCAATTTCCCTGCAAAAAGTGCGGCGCTTCGCTCACGTTCGCGCCGGGCACCCAATCGCTTCAGTGCCCCTACTGCGGCACGCTCAATCAGATCGCCGGTGACGATCGGCCGGTCCTTGAGCTGGATTACCAGGCCCAGCTCCAGCAGTTGGATCAAACCCACGATCGTGCGGAAACCCTCGTCGTCCACTGCCAGGGGTGCGGCGCCGAATCCACCCTGCCGCCGGGCACCACCGCGGGGACGTGCCCCTTTTGCGGTCGCGCGATCGTCGCCGCCGCCGAGTCCAAGTGCCTGATCAAGCCCCGTTCGCTGCTTCCCTTCGCGATCGACCGCTCGCAGGCCACCCCGCAGTTCGCGCGATGGCTCAGCACGTTGTGGTTCGCACCGAACGCGCTCAAAACCGCCGCCGAAACCGGCAAACTCGTCGGCCTGTACCTGCCCGCCTGGACTTACGATTGCCATACCACCAGCGATTACACCGGCTCGCGCGGCGAGCACTACTGGGTCACCGAATCCTACACCGAAACCGTCAACGGCCAGACCGTCACCCGCACCCGCCAGGTCCAGCACACCCGCTGGTATCCCGCCGCCGGTCGCGTGTTCGTTCCTTTTGATGACATTCTCGTCCTCGCCGATCGCTCGCTTCCCGACAAACTGCTGCGTCAGCTCGATGGCTGGGACCTGTCCCACCTCACCCCCTATGCCGACGAATACCTCAGCGGCTTCATCGCCGAAACGTATCAGGTCACGCTGCCCGACGGGTTTGAG
>JBQCCH010000243.1:0-3163 GCA_051962375.1 Tepidisphaeraceae bacterium | reverse complement strand
GTGCACGTGGGCGGTCTGCCCGACCCAGTGCGGCTCGGTGTAGGTGCGTTTGACCAGATGCCGGGCCGCCCGCTCGATCCATTCGACCCGCACCGGGGCGACTGTGCGCGCGTACAAGCGCGTGGTTTCAACCAATTCGGCCGACACGATCCAGGTGGGGCGGGTCTTGAACAGCGCCGACCCGGGCCAGATGCCCAGCTTGGTGCCGCGCGCGCCGGTGTAGCTGGCGGCATCGGCTTTCATCGCGACATTGCTCAACAATCCGCCGAGCAGGGCGCGATGGATCGCATCGCGCTTCGGCTGGGGGAACGGGTCGGCGTCGCCGCGGCTGTGAAACGCACGCCGCTCGTCGTGCGATGTGCGATCGAGCAGGTCGGCCAATTGTTGTTGCACGTCGGACCACTCGCGATAGCGAAGGTACGACACAAAGTTGGAGCGGCACCACTTGCGGAACTGGTTGTTCGACAGTTCCGACTGCTTTTGGCGCAGGGCGAGCCAGAGCTTGAGGATGGAGACAAAGTCGCTTTGGTCGTCGCGGAACCGGGCGTGGGCCTGGTCGGCGGCGTCTTGCTGGTCGGCGGGGCGCTCGCGGACATCTTGCGTGGAAAGGGCGGCCGCGATGACGAGGACTTCGTCAAGGCATTGCTCATCCTGGCCGCCGACGATCATTCGGCCGACGCGCGGGTCGACCGGCAGCTTCGCCAGGCGCCGCCCGATCGGCGTGAGGTTCTCGGCCTCGTCGATGGCGCCGATTTCGTGCAGCGTCATCAGGCCGTCGCGGATCTGGCGGTAATCGGGCGGGTCGAGAAACGGAAAGCTTTCGATCCGCCCCAGCCGAAGCCACTTCATCTGCAGAATGACCGCGGCCAGGTTCGTGCGGAGGATTTCGGGGTCGGTGTACTTCGGGCGCTCGGTGTAGTCTTTCTCGGAATAGAGCCGCACGCAGACGCCCGGCGCGATTCGGCCGCAGCGCCCCTTGCGCTGGTCGGCGGAGGCTTGGCTCACGGGCTCGATGGGGAGGCGCTGGACCTTGGTCCGCGTGCTGTAGCGGCTCAGCCGGGCGAGGCCGGTGTCGATCACGCAATGAATGCCCGGCACGGTGACGGAGGTTTCGGCGACGTTGGTCGACAGCACGATCCGGCGGCGCTTGCCATCGGGGCGAAAGACCTTCAGCTGGTCGGCGGCGCTCAGACGCGAATAGAGGGGGAGGATCTCGGCGTTGAGGGAGGCGGCCTCGAGCAACTCGGCGGTTTCGCGGATGTCGCGCTCGGTCGGCAGGAAGGCGAGGATATCGCCCCGGTTCTCGGCGATGAGCTGCCGGGCGGCGGCGAGGACGCCCTCCTGTTCGGTCAGATCGGCATCCTGAGCGGCCGCGCCGGACGAACGGACGGCGGTGTCGGCGGGGGCGGCGGCCATTGCGACGTCGGCGGCCGGCTCGTCGGTGGTTCGCTCATCCGCCAGCAGGGGCCAATAGCGGGTTTCGACCGGATAGGTGCGGCCGCTGACCATCAGGATGGGGGCATCGTTGAAATGCCGGCTGAACCGCTCCGGATCGATCGTGGCGCTGGTCAGGATCAATTTCAGGTCACGCCGACGGGTGAGTAGGCGCTTCAGGTAGCCGAGCAGGACATCGATGTTAAGGGAGCGCTCGTGGGCTTCGTCAATGATGAGGGTGTCGTACCGGCGGAGATCGCGGTCGGTCTGGGTTTCGTTCAGGAGGACGCCGTCGGTCATCAGCTTGATGCGGGTCTCGCGGCGGGTTTGGTCGTTGAAGCGGATTTTGTAGCCGACCAGGGAGCCCAGGGGCGTGTGCAGTTCGTCGGCGATGCGTTGGGCGACGGTGCGGGCGGCCAAGCGGCGCGGCTGGGTGTGCCCGATCAACCCGGCCTGGCCGCGGCCGAGCTCGAGACAGATCTTGGGAAGCTGGGTGGTTTTGCCCGACCCCGTCTCGCCGCAGACGACGATGACCGGGTGCTCCCGGATGGCGGCGGCGAGGTCTTCGCGACGAGCGACGACCGGAAGATCGGGCCAATCGACGGTCAAATCGCTGTATGAAAAAAATTTTATGGGGGCTTCAGGCATTGATTTTCCATTCTAGTCCCGCCCGCCGCCAGGGGAAGGAAAGATCGTTAGTGATTATAGCTGATCGACTTAGCAGTGGTGTTCAAAAAATGGGCGTCAGGTTTTGGATTGTTGCCGTTTCGTTAAGCACGCTTTGTGCGCCAAAGAAATTTGAAGATGCTTATTGACTAAGCGTGTGTGCCCGTTATTATGCATCCATCGAACGCGGGACACGAGTGACCGAGACAAAGGTTGCGAAAAGAAAGTCCTGAAGGTTGTTAGAAAGTGGTTTCGAAATCGACTGTGAGATTGAAACCGTGAGCTAAGAAACTTGGTTGCCGTCCGAAAGACCAGGCAGCCCTTTACAATCCTCCTCCTCCGCCACACCGGGCCTGCACACCCTCCGCAAGGCCCGGTGTTTTTTTATGCGCATTTCGATCGCCAGCCACCGATGGACGCCCTTGGCGCGTGCGTTTCCCCTTGGATTGCCCTTTGATGGACTGCCTATGGGTTGAAGCGGTCACGCAGGGGCGTGAACGGGCGGCGGCGGCGCGATCGTGCGGGAAGGGCTTAGGCGACGGATTCGTGCTTCAGGCTGGCGGGGCGGGGTTGCGGGGCGGGGAGGGCTTTGACGGCGCGAACGGCGGGATTCGCGAAATATTGCGAATTATCCGCGGCCCGGCGGATGAACTGGGCCACTTTCACGCCCACGCGGATACGGACCCGCGGCTCTCGCGCCAATTGCAGGTCATACAGCCGGTCGGCCGGGTAGGTGTCGACGGCGAGGATGGAAATGTCGTCCCAGGGGATCAGCAAGGGATCATGCCCGAATCGGCACAGGAGCGTGGGGACGGCATAGAGCCCGTCGACCGTGAGCTGGAAGGTCATCACCCCGGGATAACCCAGGTGCGAGGGCATGAACCGCACGGTTTGCCACCGCCGGGGCATGGCGTCGCGGCGAGGCTTGGTGCCGTACTGCGCCGCCAGGCGGGTCCAGCCGGCTTCGCGTGCCCGCCAGATCCAGAAGGTGGCCCAGGCACAGACCAGGAAGACCGCCGAGGCGGCATAGGTGATGAGCTGTGAAAGGGTCGTGTCGTCCATA
>JBQCCH010000242.1:0-2526 GCA_051962375.1 Tepidisphaeraceae bacterium | reverse complement strand
ATCACCGGCCGACGATGACGCTGAGGATTATCGGGCATGTCGCAAAATTAAAACGCTTTTGGCGCAAAGTTCAATCGCCGCCCGTCCCAAATGCGATACTGTGAACGCCGGAAGACGCCTCAACACCGGCCCGGGCCATCGTCGCCCGCCGAGCGTCAGCCGTTTTGGACTTGGGAGCGATTGCGATGCGTATTTTGATCTCCGGCGGCGCCGGGTTTCTGGGTTCTCACCTGACCGACCTCCTGCTCAGCCAGGGACATGAAGTCGTGGGCGTGGACAACTTCATCACCGGGCGACGCGACAACATCGCCCACCTGCGCGACAACAAGAAGTACGCCTTCGTCGAGCATGACGTCACCAAGCCGCTGCACATCGACGGCGCGGTCGACCGCATCTACCACATGGCCAGCCCCGCGAGCCCGATCGGCTACGTGAAGCACCAGGTGGCCACCCTCAAGGTCAATAGCGAAGGCACCTGGAATCTCCTGGAACTCGCCCTGGCGAAAAAAGGCCGCTTCCTGATGGCCAGCACCAGCGAATGCTACGGCGACCCCGCCGTCCACCCGCAGCCCGAATCCTACTGGGGCAACGTCAACCCGATCGGCATGCGGTCGATGTACGACGAAGCCAAGCGATTCAGCGAAGCCTGCACGATGGCCTACCACCGCGAACGCGGCGCCGACACCCGCATCATCCGCATCTTCAACACCTACGGCCCGCGCATGGACCCGTACGACGGGCGCGTGGTCATCACCTTCATCAAGCAAGCCCTGCACAATGAGCCGCTCACCATTTTCGGCGACGGCATGCAGACCCGCTCGCTCTGCTACGTCAGCGACCTGGTCCGCGGCATCAACCTGACCATGGAAGGCAACTTCGTCGAGCCGATCAATCTCGGCAATCCGAACGAGCTGACGATCCTCGACATCGCCAAGGAAATCCTGGCCCTGATCCCCGGCAGCACCAGCACGCTGGTCTTCCAGCCGATGCCGCCGGACGATCCCAAGATCCGCAAGCCCGACATCACCCGGGCCAAGCAATTGCTCAACTGGGAGCCGATCGTCAGCCGCAAGGAAGGGCTCGCGAAGATGATCGAGTTCTACCGCGACACGCTCGCCTGAGAACCCGCCGCAACCCAGCACGACATGCAACGGCCGCCGGAAGCGAAGCGCTTTCGGCGGCCGTGGTCGTTTGGGCTTGATTCACGAGGACGACTCGCGCCCGCGCATCCACGTCAGCAGCACGCCCAGGCCGATCAGCCAAATGATCGGAAAAACCGCCAGCGGCACCCGGCCCGCGGTGGCCCACGAAACCCCCCAGCCCGCGACCACCGCCACCGGCCAGCCGAACACGGCCGTGAACAGCAGGATTCGCTCTCGGCGGCTTCGCCCCATATCGCCGGCAGATTACCCGCGCGACGGCAACTTCGCGATAGGCCGCCCCGTCGCTTACGCCAGCCACGTCAGATCGACGATCCCGTCCACCCCGATCGGCTGATCCGAAAACAGTGACGCCGCCGCGTTCGCCTGCGCGTGCACGGCCGATGTTGTTGCTGACGTTGCGGTCGATGCTCGGGTCGCCGATGCGAGTTGCAGCGTGGACGACGTCGCGCCCGTGTCGTTCCCCAGCGCCTGCGACCGCTGCACCGCCGCCAGATACACAGCCTGCCCCGCGTTCAGCGTCCCGCCGGACACCAAGTCGGAGTAGAGCGCGCTGTTGGTGTTCACGCTGGCAAGCAGATCCCCCTTGACCTGGGCGATCGTCAGCTTCGGGTACCGCGCCAGCATCAGCGCGATCGTGCCGGTGACGTGCGGCGTCGCCATCGACGTGCCGCTGGCGGTGTAGAAGCCGTTCTTCAGCCAGGTGCTCAACACATTTTCGCCGGGGGCGGCCAGGTCGACGGTGTACGCGCCGAAGTTGGAGAAGTAACTCAGGTTCCCACTGTTATCGACGGCCGCCACCGCGATGATGTTGTCCAGGTCGTACGACGCCGGGTAACTGCCGAAGAAGCTGAAATCGTTGTTGACCGTGTCATTCCCTGCGGCGGCGACGAAAATCTCCCCCTTCGTCCCGGCGTACGCGATGGCCTGATAAATCGGGTCGCTGCTGTAGCTGTAGCCGCCGAAGTAGCCGCCATAATTGTTCGAGCGCGTGTAGCCCCAGCTGTTGTTCGACACCCGCGCGCCTTCGTCCGCCGAATAACGGATGGCCGCCGCGATCTGCGATTCGGTGCCGCCGTTGCCCTGATCGTCGAAGATCTTGCAGATCATCAGCGACGTCTTGGCGATGCCCGCGATGCCGAAATCATTGTTCGATTGCGCCGCGATCGTGCCGCCCGTGTGCGAGCCGTGGCCGACATAGTCGAACGGGTTGTTGTCATTGTCGGCAAAATCCCAGCCGATGATGTCGTCGGTGTATCCGTTCTTGTCGGCGTCGATCCCGTCTTCCCAGCCGCCGCGCTTCACCGGCTCAAGCAGGTCGCCCGGGTCGATCACGCCGTTGCCGTTGACGTCTTTGACCAGGCCC
>JBQCCH010000241.1:0-3882 GCA_051962375.1 Tepidisphaeraceae bacterium | reverse complement strand
CAACGTCACCATCGGCGGCCACCCGCAGACGTACATGGCCGGCTATGACCTGTCGCGCACCCTCAGCGGGTACGGCCTGGAAGTCGAATCCACGCTGGGCGAAGACCTCAGCGCCCTGTACGTCAGCCTCTGCCGCATCTTTGAAGACGAACGCCCCAAGGGCCTGGTCATCTTCCGCAAGATGGCGCCGGGCATCGAAGGCGCCGAAGGCAGCCCGCACGCCCACGAAGTGCTGAAGGTCGACACCGCCGTCAAATACCTGGAACAACGGGGTGGCTACGAAAAAGCGATCGAGATGCTCAAGTCCGCCCAGAAGCAGGACAAGAGCCCGATCACCTACAAAGGCAGCTCCGGCGTCGGCAAGAACCGCGACGATTTCGGCAAAGTCGTCAACGAAATCCTGGGCGCGATGAGCGAAAAAGAACGCCTCGACAGCGTTCGCGTGTTCGACAATGACCTGGAAGGCTCGTGCGGCCTGCATCATATCCACAAGAAGTTCCCGGAAGTGTTCGTGCAAGCCGGCATCATGGAGCGCGGCAACTTCTCCGCCGCCGCGGGCTTCGGCAGCGTCAAGGGCAAGCAGGGCCTTTTCGGAACGTTCTCGGCGTTCCTGGAAATGTGCATCAGCGAAATCACGATGGCCCGGCTCAACTTCGCCAACGTGCTGGCTCACTTCAGCCACTCCGGCGTCGATGACATGGCCGACAACACGTGCCACTTCGGCATCAACAGCTTCTTCGCCGACGGCGGCGTCAAGCCCGGCCACGACGAAGACACCACGCGGCTGTATTTCCCCGCCGACCAGCACCAGTTCGCCAAGTGCATCAAGGCCATCTGGAAGGATGAGGGCCTTCGCTTCCTCTTCAGCACCCGCGCCCCGGTGCCGGACATCCTCACCGAAGACGGCAAGCCCTTCTTCGGCGACGGCTACGAATTCAAGAAAGGCAAGGACGACATCATCCGCGACGCCAAGGGCGGCGGCTATGTCGTCAGCTTCGGCGAAACGCTCTACCGCTCGCTCGATGCGGTCATCACGCTGAACGAAAAAGGCACCAAGGTCGGCCTGATCAACAAGGCGACCCTCAATGTCTACGACGAAGAGGTGATGAAGAAGCTCGTCGCCGCCCCGTTCGTGCTGGTGGCCGAGGGGTATAACGTCAAGACCGGCCTGGGCAGCCGCTTTGGCAGCGAACTGCTGAAGCGCGGGTTCAAGGGCAAGTTCAACAACATCGGCACGCACCTGGAAGGCTCGGGCGGCCTGTGGCAGCAGATGGGCTACCAGGGCCTCGACCCGGCCGGCATCGCCAAGGCGATCCAAGCCCTGGCTTAATCCCGCCGCAATCCATCGCAAGCAAATGCCGCGAGGCGTGAGGCAATCCCTCACGCCTCGCGGCGTTTTCGATGGTCGGTGCCCCCAGACCGCCTCGGCCGGACGAGCCGGCTACTGCGGCAATTGAAACCGTCCGACCCGCCCGCCCCCAAGCCAAAGCCCATTCGCCGAATCGATGAACCCCTGAAAGACATTGAGCGGCTGGTGCAGGGCATAGTGATGCGTGAGGGCCGGCGTTCCATTGACCAGCTCCACGCGATCAATCCCGCTTGCATGCACCAGCCAGAGTCGGCCATCGGGGCCCTCGTACAGGCGGGCGTCGGGCGTGAGATCGGGTACCGTCACGCTGGTCGATCGATCATCGACGATGACGCCAAGCTGCTGCTTAGACAAGGTCCAAAGCCGACCCGCGGAATCCGCCAAAATCGGCACACCCGGGCAGGCGATGGCGACGATCTTTCCATCGCGATAGGCGCCGACACATCCCGCCCCCGGCATGGCGTAGAACCAAGGCTGACCGCTCGCTGACTGGATCGGAAAATTGAAGAGTGGAGCGTTTTCACCCGCCGGGATGGGTGTACAAATGAGCTTGTCTTGATCGAATGAAAGCGCCAGGATTTTGGCCGGCAGCGACTTATGCATCAGCAGCAGAAGCCGCCCGCGTTCGGCCGTCCCGAGCAGGGTGAAGTGCGAAAGAACGCCCCGGTCCTGCCCGTCAGCACGCTCGTCGGGCGTCATCTGCTTCTTCAGCACGTCGAGCGCGTCAAACCAGCTCGCGCCGTCGAAATAAGCGAGTTCTTTGGGCACCTGGTTAGCGAACACCATAAAACCTGAAGGATGTTGCCCCATGCCCGAGCACCAGAACCCCTGGTCGCGGTCGCTGGCGAATTCGATGTCGTCGCCGGCAAGGGGAGTTAACGTATACGGCACATCGCCAATCAGCTCGGCGGGGCGTCCTTCAACCACATCACGGTAGCCGCCGCCGATGACTTCGTCCTCCACCTTTTTTCCGTTGAAGAAATAAGCATAAAAAGCACCGCCCGTCTCGGCCTCGCCAGCCAAATTGATGAAGGCCGCCCCGTGTCGGAAGACCTGGACGGATTGGCACGGCGTTTCCGGCAAGGCGGGGATGACGTGCACCGTGCCATCGGCATTGATCCGTCGGGCCGGGTTTCCGATCAGCCAACCGCCCGGCTCACCGTCCCGATGGGCGACTTCGGTTCCTTCAAAGCGCTGGCACGGTAAATCGGCCTGGGGCTCGGGCTGCGACAAGTCGATCATCAGGTAGCCGGCGTCCCATCGGCTGAAAACGTGCCCCTGAGCGTCGCTGAGCACAACGCGGTTGAGGTCGAGTCCGGGAAGGCTCGCGCGATGAATGGAAAAGTCGTTCAGATCCACGATGCATTGGCGCTTGGCGGTGCCGAGCCGCTGATTGATCCATAACCGCCCCTGGGTGTCTTCAAACGCCTCGCCCGCCGCGTCCGCCAGCCACGCAAGTTGGGGATTGTCGGGGATGGGCGTGACTTGCCAGTTTCCTTTGGCGTCGACCCGCAGAAAGCTCGGGCCGAGCACGCGATCGTCTTGAACGTCGGTGCACGACTTGGCAAAGAGCCGGATGCTGCCGTCGGGCATTTGTGACACGGTGGTGATGTCGCTCAGCCGATATCGCCCGCCGAACAGCCGATCGACGGCGGCGCTCTTGGGCGAGTCGGCCGATTCCAGTTGCGCGATGATCGCCTGCAGCGACGCCTGCCGCTGCGCGGCGGCATTCGTCGGGTCGGCCATCGCCCGCTGGAGCGTCGGCAGGACGGGCGGCCCGAGCTTGAGCAGGGCGGCACCGGCGGCCTTGCGTTTGTCGGCCACTACAACTCGGCTTCGCTGGACCCCTGGTAAATGAGCAAAATCGATCCGTCGGGCAACGGCAGCAGCTGGTTAATGCGGCGACCGCTCTTCTCCGTGGGCGTGGCCGCGACGAGCGCCTGCCCATCATAAACAAAGCACGTGGACGGCCCGGTGTCGGGAATCAAGTTGGTTTTCGACTGAAACGCCATCAAGGCCTGGGCCATCAGCATCGAGGTGCCCTTGCCCTGCGGGATTTTCTCACGCGAGTAGACCGCGACCCGCCCCTGACTTTGCAGGCTCAGTCGTTCTTCGCCGGTAAGCATCGTGCCCGGTGGGAAGGGGATGTCTTTCCACACGCCGGCCGACGTGAAGCACATGAGCATGGGCGTCGCCCGCTCCTGGGCGGCCAGGAAATAGCAGTTGCCGGACGGGTCTTCGACAGCTACGGGTTGAATCATGCTGTGCGGCGCTTGGGGCGAGCTCGGCCCCGGCGGCGCGTGCGGGGCAAGCCATTGTTTGCCATCAAAACAAAGCAGATCGAATGACCCATCGCTCTTGCACCAATACCGGCCGGCCGAATCCAGCAGGAGGATTTTCCCGCCGAAAGTCAACCGAGTGGCGCCATGGGCGGCCCGCTCGACGGAGCGCTTGAACAGGCGATAGTCGGAACTAAAAGCGCTAAACCACAAGTGCCCGGCGGCATCGCAGTA
>JBQCCH010000240.1:0-11274 GCA_051962375.1 Tepidisphaeraceae bacterium | reverse complement strand
TGTGGTTACGGGATTGACCCTCTCGCTGCTGGGAATCGTCCTGGCGCTGCCCCTGGTGATCCCGTTTTCGAATGAAATCCCGGCGCTGGCGATCGTGATTCTGCTGCTGGGCTGGATCGAACGTGACGGGATTTTTGTCCTCGTCGGAGAATTTCTGAGTCTGGCGATCCTGGCGGCCTGCGGATACGTTGGCTACCTGTTCTGGATTCACGGGTTCAAGGACGGCTTCCATATCGTGCGAGAACACCTGCACCTGGCTCATCCGACATCACAACCTCATTAAAGGCCCCCGGCCGCTT
Source organism: Tepidisphaeraceae bacterium (assembly GCA_051962375.1). Lineage (GTDB taxonomy): Bacteria > Planctomycetota > Phycisphaerae > Tepidisphaerales > Tepidisphaeraceae > RYN-431. Next base: position 10,975 of record JBQCCH010000240.1, on the reverse strand, counting down.
CGGCCGACATCTAACCTTCCGGAACGAGAGCAGATCACCCCTATGGACCTTCTTCACAAGCTTATCTACCTGCTCTGGGGCCACCTCGGCGACGACGAGGCATGGCGGTCGCTGTTGAACGCGGTCGGCCTGCATCAGCTTTACGCGGTGCTGTTCCTGATCGTCTTCATCGAGACCGGGCTGGTGGTGTTCCCGTTTCTTCCGGGCGATTCGCTGCTCTTTGCCGTGGGGACCATGACCGCCCGAGACATCGGCCTGTCGCTGCCGGTGGTGATCGGCGTGCTGTTTGTCGCCGCCATCGCGGGTGACAACTGTAACTACTGGCTGGGCCGACGGTTGGGCCCAAAGGTGTTCGCCAGCGAGAACTCGCGGCTGCTGAATAAGAAGCATCTGCTGAAGGCGCAGGCGTTTTACGAAAATTACGGGGGCAAAACGATCATTCTGGCGCGTTTCGTGCCGATCATCCGGACGTTCGCTCCGTTCGTCGCCGGTGTGGGCAAGATGAACTACGGCCGTTTCCTGTTGTACAGCATCGGCGGGGGGGCGGCGTGGGTATGCCTGTGCGTGCTGGCCGGTTGGCAGCTTGGCAGCCTGCCGTTCTTCAAGAAGCATTTTGAGGTCGTCGTCCTGATCATTGTTCTGATCTCCCTGGTGCCGATGGCGGTGGAGTTCATCCGCGTCAAATTCATGAAACAGTCGCACGGCGACGGCTTATTGAATGCCACCACGCTCAGCGATCACCTGGATCGCCCCGAATCCTGAAAACTGCTCTGCTTAAGTCGGCCCCAAAATTCGCCGATGAGACAGCAGACCCGCTTTCTGGGAAACGATGAGCTGGACTGAAGCTTCGATGCTCGAAGATTGGCCGGGCCAAATGCAGGGCCAGTCGCGCCTGCGCGGCGGCGCCAGTCAGGGGGTGCAGCGACTTCTCCGCTGGGCCGCATTCCTGAGTTTTCTGCGCCTGGCAGTTTTGCCATGGCTCGTTGTTTTCGGCACTTATCACCGACAACCGGATTTGATGCGCGAGCCGATGTTCCTTACCAGCATCGGCTGCGGGGCGATATTCCTGTTCGCCTCCGCCATCGCCCGGACGATGGCCGTCTCCGCGGTGCTCATCGCGCTCGCCGGGTTCGGGCTCTGGACCTGGTACGACGTCAGCCGCTCCGCCGACATCATCGAAGCGGGCGTCATCGGAAAGTCGATCATCGGGCTCCTGCTGATCTACGCCCTGATGCAGTCCATCATGAGCCGCACGCTCTGATCGGGCCTGATCTGCCTCAAAAAATCACCGGGATGAAGAAAAATTACTTTGCATCCTGATGCATCGTACGGTGAATTAACGATTCCTCATCAGCAGGTGCTATGGAACAAACGACACCGACCATTGCTGAGCAATCCACCCCGCAGCCGGCTGCCGGCAAAACCAAGCCGAAGGATCTGCCGCCTTATCACGTGGTGCTGCTGGACGATAACGACCACAGCTACGAGTACGTGATGGAAATGCTCCGCAAATTGTTCGGCTACACCGATCCGATGGGCTTCAGGCTTGCGGAAAAGGTGGACAGCCAAGGCCACGCGATCGTCTTCACCACCCATCGCGAACCTGCCGAACTGAAACGCGATCAGATCCACGAATTCGGCACCGATTGGCGCGTCGCAACCTGCCAGGGCAGTATGTCCGCCGTCATTCGTCCGGCAACTCAGTGAGGGCCTACCTTTAACAAGCAGGCCCTCGTCATTGGCCGAACCATTCGAACCGCCGACTTATTCTCGCGGGGGCTCGATCCGAATGATCTGCGTGTTGCCCCCGCGCAGCACTTCCAAAACCACCGCCTCGTTCGGCTTGTCTTTGCGAACCTTCTGGTAGTCCGCCTTGAATTCGTCCACGTTCGTCACCGGCGTCTGATTGATCTGTGTCACGAAATCGTTCGTATCGATCTGTGCAGCCTGCGCGCTGCTCTGCGGCCGAACGAACGCAATCACGACGCCCTTGGTCCCCTGGGGAAGTTTTCGCTGGTAGGTGTCTTCGAAGGCAACATCTCGCGCCGTGAAGCCCAGATCTTCCGCATAAAACCGCTTTGACTTATTCGGCGACGCCGGCCGCTCGTCGAGTGTGACTTTGATCTGCTTCGGCGGCTGGTCCTGCTCGCGCACCACGCCGAAGGTCACCTGGTCGCCCACCTTCATTTCGCTGAGCTTGCGGGTGAAGATCATGGGGGCTTCGTCGGGAAGATCGCCCCGTTCGAGCGGCTTGCCGTTCAAGGACGTGATGATGTCGCCTTTCTTAAGGCCTGCCTTGTCGGCGCTGAACCCGGGGATCACATCGCCGACCTGGATCGCGACTTTGCCCTTCAGCCCGTAGTATTCCGCCACATCTTTCGTCAGGCCGGTGAGTTGCACCACGCCGATGAATGGGAACTTCATCGCCTCGCCCGGCTTGGGGGGCGATTGCAGGGCGGCCAAGAAGTCGCTCGAAGGAACAAAGACCCGCGCGACATTCTCCACCGTCGCGTTCGGATTGTGCGGATCGTCCAGCATCAGGCCGCGGTCGTTCAGGGGCAGCACGTCTTTACCCACGACCAGCACCCGGTCATTCTGCGGCGGAACCGTGCCGATGGCGGCGCCGTCGGCGTTCAACACCACCGACCCCGTGACGGTCAATCCCGAGCCATCCACCAGCACCTGCGGAATTGGCCCGCGCAAGATCGCCGACACATGCGATTGATACTGGTAGGGCTGAAATCCGGCCGACTTGGGGAGCAGGCCAACCGAATACACCTGATCGCCCACCTTCGCCGGCTCCGCGACAAATTTCACCGGCGCGAATGAGTGCGACTTTTTAGGCAAGATGAAGCTGACGTTATACGGCTCATCGCGACCGAGGAACTGCGCGTCGTACTCGGTTTCATCGTCGCCGGGGATGATCAGCTTGAAATCCTTCATTTGCTCGTCCGGCAATTGCCGGGGCGTGAAATCCATCGGCACCATCGTCAGGCCGTCCTCGCGCACGACCACGCCCATGGCCACCAGATCACGCCGGCCGAGCTCGCCGTCGTAGGTGTATTGCACCACGACCAGCGACGGCTTGACCTTCTCCAGCATCGATGCCGGAGCGCTCGTCGGCTGCGTCGTTTGGGCGGCGGCAATCGAGCAGATCGTCAGCAATGGAATAGCGGCACGTAATTTCATGATTTCCTGTCTTGCAGTGTTAAAAAATCCCACCCAATTCAGACGTTTCGAAACGCGATCTCTCCCGACATCACCCGAAATTTCGGCCAACCGCGCGTTATTTGCTGTACGACAATTTCAGCAGCGCATCGCGTATGCCTCTGTCGCGAGCCACCTGCAGCAGCACCTTCGTCTGCTTCTTTTCGTTCGATTCGTCGAAAAACTTCATGAAGGCATCCAGATCGACCACCGGCTTGCCGTTGACGGCGCGGATCACGTCGCCCGGCTGCAACTCTGCTTTGTCGGCCGGATACCCCTTGGTGAGGCTCGTGATGACCACGCCCTGGTCATCATCCAACTGCTCCTCATTCGCATAAGCGCGAGTGACATCCCGCACCGAGATGCCCCAGGCCTTGGCTTCCCGCTCTTCGCCGACGGCGCTTTCAAGCTTGACCGTCGTCGGAGTGAAAGAAACCGGCTTGCCGCCCCGAAGGGCTTCGATTTTCACCTGCTTGCCGATGCCCAGGTCCGCAATCATTTGCCGGAGCTTGGCGAGTTCTTCCGGGAACCGCACGTTGGTTGGCCGGCCGTCGATCGAGAGAAGGATGTCCTGCGGCTTCAGCCCCACCTTCGCCGCCGGTGAGCCACGGTCGACACTGTTGATCAGAACGCCGCGGTTGATGTCGATGGCGTAATAGGTTTCCAAATCCTGCATGGGCTTGAAATCCAGCCCCAGATCAGCCCGATCGACATGACCTTTTTCCTTGTCAGTCCCGGTTCGAATCAACTCCGCCGCCACGCGCTTGGCGACGTCGATCGGAATCGCAAAGTTCAGCGCCTGCCCCTGGATGCCCCGCGTATTGATGCCCACCAGCTTGCCGTCCAGGTCCACCAGCGGACCGCCGCTGTTGCCGGGAGCGATCGGCGTATCCATCTGGATCCAGTTCGCGAATTCGCCCGTTTCGTATTCGTCGATCGACTCCGTTTCCGGATAGAACGTGCGCTCGCTGTTGCTGACGATGCCCAGCGTCATCGTTCGCGACAGGCCGAAGGGCGTTCCGATGGCGATCACGTCTTGGCCCACCTTCAGCGAACTGCTCGATCCCCACTGCACAGCCGTGAACGTGGCGTTTCGCTTTTTGATCTCGTTCATGTCCATCTGCACCACGGCCAAGTCCGTCCAGTGGTCGTCACCCACCAGCTTGGCGGGCACGCGCTCTTTATTGAACAGCGTGACGTAGATTTCCGCCGCCCGTCCCGCGACGTGGAAATTCGTGAGGATGCGCCCCTGGTCGTCGATGATCACGCCCGACCCGATGCCCCGGCGAAGGGTGCGTTTGCCCTGGTCGTAAACTTCCTGCGCCACATCCAGCCGAACGACCGCCGGAAAGACGTTTTTCGTCACCTCAGTGACGCGTTCAGGCGTCGCCGAAGGAAACGGCTCGGCAGGGCGGGTGGTTGCAACGCGATTGGCTGCGCACCCGTAAACGCCGACCGACAGAATCGCACACGCCAACGCCTTTCGTGACACATTGCTCATGCGCCGCCTAGCTTCGCCGAAGCGATTGCATCACGCAAACCCTTGAACTTGGCGTTTGTAAGCGCCGCTCCAAACCGATACCGTCAGCGGCATGAGCCGCATCGCCATCCTCGTTGAAAAAATCTACGAAGACCTCGAACTTCAATACCCGAAATATCGCCTGCGCGAAGCAGGGCACGAGGTGCACCTCATCGGCCCTTCGACCAGCGAAACCTACATCGGCAAGCACGGGTATCCCCAGAAAGCGGATCATCTGGCGAGCGATGTGAAGGCCGCGGATTACGACCTCGTCGTCGTTCCTGGTGGAAGCTCGCCCGATCACATGCGTCGGAACGAGCACATGGTGAAATTTGTTCGCGACGCGGTCCGACTCGGCAAACCCGTCGCGGCCATCTGTCACGGGCCTTGGATGCTTTGCTCCACGCCCGGCCTTCGCGGAAAACGGTGCACCAGCTACATGAGCATCGTGGACGATGTCCGCAACGCCGGCGGCATCTGGGTGGATGAGGCCTGCGTCGTCGATGGCAACATCATCACCGCCCGCACGCCCGACGATCTGCCGGCCTTCATGCAGGCGATCCTCAGCCTGCTCGAGACCGGCCACGCCGCCGGAACCGTCGGCAAACCGATCGCCCCCGCGTGGGTCAGCGCCGGCTAGGAACGCCGTTCCTTCGCCCGATTGCTTTTTTCGTCGTTCCTGATTGCCTTTACGGGCCATCCCGTGGATTCCCTGTTCAGCGCGCGTCGACCTGCTTTGAAAAAATCCGCGTGTCTTATACAGTCTCCCCTCCCCATGGCATTTGATACCGGATCCCTGTCGTTCATGCGTTACGCCGTCGTCGGGCAATCCCCCAAGGCGCCGGACGAAGCCCTCCTGGAAAAAATCTCGGAGCACGCGCTGCGCCCGACCGAAATTGGCGTTCCTGAAGAAATCGAATGGGGATGGGTCGGCCCGCGCCATATTTTTGACGGCCTCTTCGGTTTTGAGCAGTGTGTCTACAACGACTGCGTCCATTTCGGCCTCCGGATCGACACCAATCGCGTCCCCAGCGAAATCAAAAACGCCTACACCCAGATCGAAGAAGACGCCGTCGCGTCCAAAAATCCTTCCGGTTTCATCTCCAAATCCCAGAAGCGCGAGGTCAAGGATTCCATCGGCCGAAAGCTTGATGACGAGCTGCGCTCCGGAAAATTTCGCCGATCCAAGCTCATCCCCATCCTCTGGGACGTGCCCAACGGCATCCTCTACGGCCCATCCAGCGTCAGTGTCCGTGAAAAATTGATGGAGCTGTTCCAACGCACCTTCGAGCTCGAACTTCACCCGCTCAGCAGCGGCCACATCGGGATTCGCGAGCTCGAACGCCGCGGCAAACGTCGCGAGTATGAAGACCTCTCCCCCACGCGATTCGCCAAAAGCGCCGAAGACCCCGACGCCCCGGCCGAATACCCCTGGGTCGCCAAGGGGGACGGCGCCAAAGACTACCTCGGAAACGAATTTCTCCTCTGGCTCTGGCACGAAGCCCAGACGCGCGGCGCCATCAAGACCACCCAGGGCGAAGCCACCGTCATGTTTGATCGCACGCTCCAGCTCGATTGCGTCTTCAACCAGACCGGCAAAGACACGCTCACCGCCACCGGGCCCACCCGCATGCCCGAAGCCATCGACGCTCTCCGCTCCGGCAAGGCCCCGCGCAAGGCCGGCCTCATCGTCGATTGCCCGGGCGGACAGTTCAATCTCACGCTCACCGGTGAGTCGCTGTCGATCTCATCGCTCAAGCTCCCCGAAATCGAAAAGGCCGATACCGCCCGCACCCTGTTCGAAGAACGCATCACGCTCCTGCGCGATTTCATGGCCGCCCTCGATGCGATGTACGACGAATTTCTCACCGTCCGCACCACCGGCTGGGAAAACACCGTCGGCAACATTCGCAAGTGGATCGCCACCGGCGTCAAATCGAACACCGCCGCCGCGTAACGGGCGTTCCTGAACGAAATCCTCCCCCACGCGCCGCCACCGCTCTGATTGGCGTCGGCGTGAGCGGTCGGTCGTTCATAAGTGGCAAAAAACACCCCGTTTTCGTTCCTGCCATTTTATTTTCGCGTAATCCACCCAACCCCCGGCCCGGCCAATCGTTCGGCCAATAAAAACCGCGCATCAGTGCAACGGCCCTTGCCCAGCCCGCCACGACACTTATCACCACCGCGAACCCCAATGCCCAACCCCAAACACCCCCGCATTTCCCCTTACGCAGTACGCAATACGAAGTACAACACCCCATTTTGCGTTTTCACTCATCCCGCACGGCCCACCGTACCCACCCACTTGTCAAAGAGCCCCGGCGCCTGACCGCCTCCTCCCCGTTCTACCGCCGCGACCCAAAAATTGCGGCCCAAAAATCCGCCGACGATTCCGTCTCCATCGGCCGCGGTTGGATCCCAAGCGACGCGCAAAAGATCTCGGGCCCCTGATCATTTCGCAGGAGCGATCCCTCGAAAAGGGCGGGGCCAGCCCGCTCGCGAATCCGCACGCCACCCGAACATATTCCGTGCATCCGCCGGCGATCCGGGTAGACTCTTCGCCTCATGGAAGCGGTTTGGATTCTTCTGGGGCTACTCCTCGGTGGCGGCGGGGCGGCAGTGATTGCGACGCTTGTCGTAGAGCGTCGCTCCAAGGCCGCCCTCGCCGCGGCGCAAACGGAGCTGGCCGTCGCCAATGAGCGGGCGGCCGAAGCGCAGCGCCGCTTGGTCGAAGCCGCCAAAGATGCCGAAACCCATCGCCAGCATTTGTCCGCCCTCCAGCAGGAGCGGGCCGCGTTGCTCGCGCAGCTCAATGCCGAAAAAGAAAACGTCGCCCAGCAGCGCGACTTGCTCACTGAAGCCCGGTCCCGCCTGCGCGAGTCCTTCGCCGAGGTGTCCGGCGAAGCGCTGCGTAACAACAGCAAGCACTTTTTTGAAGTGGCCGAACAGACCTTCAAGACCCTGCAGACCGAAGCCTCCGGCGCGCTCGACGAACGCAAGGCCCAGATCGACCAGATGCTCCAGCCGATGAAGGCGGTCCTCGAACAATACAAGCAGAAGCTCGATTCGATCGAAAAATCGCGGGTCGATGCCTACGTCACGATCAAGGAAAACCTCGCCGCCGTCGCCGCCACGCAGCAGAACCTGTCGCTGGAAACCAAGCAGCTGGTCACCGCGCTCCGACGCCCGCAGGGCCGCGGACGGTGGGGCGAACTCACGCTGCGGCGGCTCTTCGAACTCGCCGGCATGAGCGAGCGTGTGACGTTCGACGAACAGGTGAACGTCACCACCGAGTCCGGCCGCCTCCGGCCCGATTGCATCGTCCACCTGCCCGAAAATCGACAGGTGATCGTCGACAGCAAGTGCGTGATCGATGCCTTTCTCGACGCCAGCGCCTGCACTGACGACGGCCAGCGCCTGGCGTTTCTCGTGCGGCACGCTCAGCAGGTCCGCTCCCGCGTGGCCGAGCTTTCGTCCAAGGCATACTGGGACAGCTTCGAACGGGCGACGGATTACGTCGTGCTCTTTTTGCCCGGCGAAGCATTCCTGTACGCGGCCGTCGAGCAGGATCCGGGGCTGATCGAGGACGCGCTGAATCAGCGCGTGATCGTGGCGTCGCCAACGACGCTGCTGGGCCTGCTCCGCGTGATCGAGCACGGCTGGCGCCACAAGGCGATCGAGCAGAACGCCCAGGAAATTCGCAAGCTCGGCGCGACGCTGTACGACCGCATCCAAACCGCGGCCGAGCATTTTGACCGGCTCGGCAAGGCCGTCAGCCAGGTGACCTCGGCTTACAATAAAACCATCGGCTCGCTCGAGCGCAACGTCCTCCCGGCCGCCCGGAAAATGGCCGAGCTCGGCGTCGCCGCGCAAGACGCATCCGTCTCGCCGCTGGAAGAAATCGCAGATGACACCCGCTCCCTCAACGGCCGCAGTTGGAAATCCTTACCGGAGCCGTCTTCGATCCCATGACCGTAACCCTCGACGACATCGTTGAAGCGCGCCAACGCATCCGGCCGCACGTGTATCACTCGCCCTGCCCGCCGTCGAATTACCTTTCGGCTTACATCGGCGCGAGCGTTTATTCGAAGCTCGAAAACCTGCAAACCACCGGCAGCTTCAAAGCCCGCGGTGCCTGCAATCGGCTGATGCAGTTGAGCGCCGAAGAAAAGCGCCGCGGCGTCATCTGCGTGTCGGCCGGCAACCACGCGCAGGGCGTCGCCTACCACGGCAGGGCCCTTGGCATCCCCGTCACCGTCGTCATGCCCAAATGGGCGCCCCTGGTGAAAGTCAGCAATTGCCGCGGCTTCGGCGCTGACGTCATTCTGCACGGCGAACATTTCGGCGAAGCGCGCACGCTGGCAATGTCGCTCGCGGAAGAGCGGAACCTGGTGTTCGTTCCGCCATTCAATCATCCGCAGATCATCGCCGGCGCTGGAACGATCGGGCTGGAGATTCTGGAAGATGTGCCCGATGTCGAGGCGATCATCGTCCCCGTCGGCGGCGGCGGCCTGATCGCCGGCATCACCACGGCCGTCAAATCGCTTCGGCCCGATGTGCTCATCTACGGCGCTGAATCGATCAGCGCCACGTCGCTCGATGCCTCATTGAAGGCCGGCCACGTGACCACCGTGCAAACCCAGCCCACCCTCGCCGACGGTCTGGCCGTCCCGGAAGTGGGGCCGCTTTGCTTCGACCTGGTCAAGGATCGCATTGAGGGCGTTGTCCTCGTCGATGAATCGCAGATCGCCAGCGCGATCCTGAGACTGCTGGAAGTCGAAAAAACGGTCGCCGAGGGCGCGGGCGCGATTTCCCTCGCGGCCGCGTACCAGATCCGCGATCGATTGGCCGGCAAAAAGGTCGTGATTGTGCTGTGCGGCGGCAACATCGACGTGACCGTCCTCAGCCGCATCATCGACCGCGGCCTGCGAGTGGACGGCCGGCTCTGCCGAATCCTGGTCACCGTGACCGATCGCCCCGGTGGGCTGGCGGCATTGCTCAATGTCATCGCCACCACCGGCGCCAGCATCAAAGAAGTCATGCACGACCGACACTTCGGCCCCAGCGACGTCGCACGCGTTCGGGTCATGTGCACGCTGGAAACCCAGGGTTTTGATCACATCGACCGCATGCTGGTCGCGATCAAGAACGGCGGCTTCGACGTCGAGATCGACGCCTGATCACCCGGCTTGCCTCGGCCCCGCGCTCAGGCGACTGAGGCCGGCTCTTCGACGATCACCTTGTCGGTCGCAGGGTCGCGACGAACCGCACGGTACAACGTGTCGCGTTCCACCGGCGTGCGACCCGCTTCGCGGATGACGCGTTCGATGTCCTTCACGTGCATCTCCTGGTGCGTGCCATGCCCTTCGCGCTTGGTGATGTCGTACCAGACGACCGTCCCATCGAGATCGTTGACACCCCAGTGCAAAGCGATCTGCGACAGGTGCATGGATTGCATGATCCAGAAGGCCTTGATCGCCCCGATGTTCGGCACAATCAGCCGCGCGATCTCCAGCGTCCGCAAATCCGTCAGACCGGTCGGCCCTGGCAAATAGCCCAGCTCGCTTTTGTCGGGAATGAAGCTCAGCGGGATGATGCAGTTGAAATGGGCGTGGCTCGGCGAGTCGGCGAGTCGGCGAGTCGTGCCGGCCTCTTCCACGACTTGCCGACTTGCCGACTTGCCGTTCTCCAAGGCCTCGCTCTGTAGCGCCCGCAGCTTGATTAAATGTCGCACGCGTTCCACCGGCGTCTCCACGTGCCCATAGAGCATCGTCGCATTCGTGTAGATGCCCAGCGCATGCGCGGTGCGGTGCACTTCAAACCTTTTGTCTTCACGAACCTTGCCCTTGAAGACTTCGTCATGCACGCGGTCGTCAAAAATCTCAGCGCCGCCGCCCGGCAAGGAGCCTAAGCCGGCATCCCGCAGCGCGACCAATACCTCGCGCACGCTCAAGCGCGCGATGCGTGACAGGTGAATGATTTCAATCGCCGTGAAGGCCTTGATGTGCAGGTCCGGGCACTCGCGACGAATGCCGCGCAGCATGTCGACGTAGTAATCAAACTTCAGCCACGGATGCAGCCCGCCGACGATGTGCACCTCGGTCGCCCCATGCTCGGCCGCTGTCCGGGCGGCGGCGATGCATTCGTCGACGCTCATCTCATACGCGCCCTCTTCGCCGCGCTTTCGATAAAAGCTGCAGAATTTGCAGGATAAGGCGCAGACGTTGGAATAATTGATGTGGCGATTGC
>JBQCCH010000239.1:0-3364 GCA_051962375.1 Tepidisphaeraceae bacterium | reverse complement strand
TTCCGTGATGTTGTTGACGCGATTATGGACGAAATAGACCTGCCCCTCTCGCTGCAGCTCCCGGAGGATGGCCAGCTTGATGCGGTTCTTGTCGTAGGCCATCACCTCCGTGACCACGCTTCGCCGGTCCTGCGGAGCCGTTGTCAACGAGCTGATGTCCCGCAAACCAAGCATCGACATGTGCAGCGTTCGCGGGATTGGCGTGGCGCTCATCGTCAGAACGTCCACTTGGGTGCGCATCTGTTTCAAACGCTCTTTGTGCGTCACGCCGAATCGCTGCTCTTCGTCAACGATCACCAGGCCCAGGTCGCTGAATTTGATGTCTTTGCTCAGCAGCCGGTGAGTGCCGATGATGACATCGACCTGCCCTTCCGAAAGGTGCTTGAGGATTTCCTTGCTCTGCTTGGCTGTTTTGAAGCGGGAGATGGATTCGATCGCGAAGGGGTAGGCCGACATGCGTTCGCTGAAGGAACGGTAGTGCTGTTCTGCAAGGACGGTGGTCGGCACAAGCACCGCCACCTGCCGGCCCGATTCGGCTGCCTTGAAAGCGGCCCGCATCGCCATCTCGGTTTTGCCGTAGCCGACATCGCCGCAGAGCAAGCGGTCCATCGGGCGGGGATTCATCATGTCCTGCTTAATTTCGTCGGCCGCATTCACTTGGTCCGGGGTGGGCTGATAAGGAAACGCCGCCTCAAATTCCTTTTGCCACTCGCTATCGGGCGGGTACGCCGTTCCGACCTCGGCATTTCGCGCAGCCTGCACTTCAATCAGCTCAGCCGCCATATCCATGACGGATTCGGCGACCTTCTCCTTCTGCTTTTCCCAAAGCCCTGAGCCCAACTTTGACAACTGCGGCGATCCGCTGAAGCCGCCGACATATTTCTGGATCAGGTTGATCCGCGCCGCCGGCACATGCAAGGTGGCGTTGTCGGCGAAGCGCAGCGTCAGGTATTCGTCCGTCTTCCCGTCCTTCTGCATCGTGTGCAGGCCCAGGAATTTGGCGATGCCGTGTGCGACGTGGACGACGTAGTCGCCGACATTCAGGTCCAGAAATGAGTCGACGGGTTTAGCGTTGATTACGCGTTTGGCGCGCCGCCGCACTTCAAACCGGTGAAACAGCTCGTGGTGTCCAAGCGCCGCGATCGGGCGCGTGCCTTCGGCGCCCCAGATGAACCCGCGATGCAGGTAGCCGACCGGCAATCGCACGCAGTCCGACAAGCCCGCTTTCTCCGCATCGAGCAATTCGATGAACCGTTTGCGCTCTCCTTCATTTTCGCAATACACGACCACATCGGCGGAGTCGCACAGCTCGGCCAGTTCGTGCACCGCTTTTTTGGCTTCGGTCTCGAATTTCTGCATCGACCGAATCGGCAGCGACATCCGACGGGGCTCTTTATCGCCTACCAACGTCGGCACACTACCGAGCCCCTGATCAAAATCGCTCAATTCCAGCAGCGTGAATTCCCCACAGTGGCGAAGGATCGCATTGAGCGGGTAGATCCCGCGCTGATCCGGCACACGATCGAGATAACTGCGGGCCTGCTCCTGGATTTCCAGCGGCTGATGCAACACCACGAGCGTTTCCCGCTTCAGATAATTCAGCAGGTGGGTTTGTCCGCTGGTGGTATTGAGTTGCCCTTTGATGTCAACGATGTGGATCTCCTGCAGCGGCTCGCCGGAGCCGAGCGTGTCGAGATCGAAGCGCTTGATCGATTCCACCTGATCGCCAAAACAATCCACCCGCGCGGTCAGGCCGAGTTGCTCGGATTCTTCGTCGTAATCCCCCGGCAGATACAGGTCGATGATGCCGCCGCGCACGGCGAAATCGCCGGGGACTTCACACTGATCGACGCGGTTGAAACCGTGGTCGGCCAACCAGACGATCAGCTTTTCCGGCTCCAGCATCATGCCGCGGCCGATGTTGCGGGTCAGATGCTTCAGCTCATCCTTGGCGGCCACCGGCTGCATGAGGGATTGAATCGGCGCGACCATGATTGGCGGCTGCTTGCCGTTCGCGAGTTCGACGACGCGGCGCATCCGGTCGCTCGCCTGTTCTTCGCTCACTCGGCCCAGGTTTCCCGCCACTTCAAGGCTCGGCAACACGCATGGCCTCGAGCCGCCGGCGAACAGGTGCAGGTCATCGGCAATGTCATCCGCTTCATCCAGGTGGCCGCAAACAAAAAGCACGGGCCGATCCAGCTGGCGCGCAATGCCGCTGACTACCGCTGCCGCACTCGATCCCCAAATGCCATAAGCAGCCGCCGCGCGGTCGGTCGAAAGCGTCTGCGCAAGCTGAAGCACCTCAGGCGCGGCAAGCAGCCGCCCGATCGGCTCGGGAGAGTCCACGTTCATAGAACCAATGATAGGCAGATGTCAGGGCCGATCAATCGCACGAAGCGTTGCCGGCGCCGCCGTCGATTAGAGGAACGGCCGGACGGTGAACGGATTGACTTTGTAGGTGCGCTTGCCGATCGCCAACACGGCCCGGGAGTTGGTTTCGACCGACGTGACATACCCGTTTTGCAGGTGCATCACCCAATCCACAGGACGATCGAAATAAAGATCGTCTTTGCCATCGCCATTAAGATCGATCCCGGCACCATAGCCGCCAGCGATGGAAGAGCCGACGTAGCTGCTGCTCGTGGTGAACCCCAGCGAGTTGGCGAAGTTGTAGCCCCGCACCTTCATGGTACTGGCCAGAGCCGCCGCGGTCGGTTCGCCGGATTTGGCCGGATAAATGAAGATCGACATCGACGACGAATTCAGATTTTTCGCCAGCACCGGCACGTAATTGCCCGTCGCCCCGGCGATCGTGTAGCCCGGATTGCTGAGCGAATCACCGGAATCCAGCACCATGTAATTGAGCGAGTCGCCCCCGGTGCCGTAGCTGGTGGATGCGGTGGTCCTGCTCAGCATGGGCGCCAGCGGATTGCCGTCATTGGCCAGCAGCGGCAATGTTGCACCGATCGCGGAGGCCGTGGTCGAGAGCTTCATCAAGATGCCGTCCGGCGTGATCGTGAGCGTCTGGACGAAGATCGGCCCCGTTTTCCCTGACTTCGGTGTGTAGCGCATCGTGACGACCGCCAACTCCGGCGTCACGGTTTGTGCGCTGAAGCTCGCCTGGTATCGGGCGGATTGTTCGGCCAGGCGGACCCATTTGCCGTTTTCATAGAGAGCGGGCGCCAGCGAGAAAGCCGCTTTGGTGGTGGGGTCTTCGCCCGACAGATTGCCAAGGCGCGAATCCCAGTCGGCAAGGCTGACGCGCGTGAGGCCGAGCTGCGTCCAGTATTGGCTGTAATTCGCGGCGGTTTGTCCTTGCAACGCGCCCAGCACCTGCATGCCGCCAGCATCGGCGACGGCGACC
>JBQCCH010000238.1:0-4672 GCA_051962375.1 Tepidisphaeraceae bacterium | reverse complement strand
TGATCAGCCGATCGCGCCGGGCGAAGGGCGCTGGCACGCGGTGAACGCTGCAGATGAGTTGTTCGATTTCGTTCGGCGAATCGGGCGTGAGCTGCTCGGCGCGTTGCCAGGCGCGGGCGGCATCGGCGTAGCGATTGAGCCGCAGCAGGCAGTCGGCCTGCATCGCGAAGCAGGCGGCCCGGCGGGGCATGAGCCTGGCGTACGCCTCGTAGGCGGCCTGGGCGTTGGCGAAATCGCCGGCGCGGTGCTGCTCGATCGCCCATTCCCAGAGCGTGAGCGCACTGGTGGGCTCGGCCTGATAAGCGGCCCGGTGAAGGGCGTACGATTGGGTCGCATCCAGATCGAACAGCACATTGCCGAGCGCGAGCGACTGAGCCGCCGAACGCTGGGCTTCGGGAAAGACGGCCGTCAGGCGCGCAAGAGTGCCGGGCAGATCGCCCGCTTCGATCAGGCGATTGCACGTTGGCAGGACGCTGGAGATCGTGCTGAGGGCGCGGCGGACATCCAGCGGGAAGTCGGCCGAGGGGCGCGTGGCGGCCGCCGGCGCCACGCTGGCGAGCACCCCCAGCAGCAGGGCGGCGGGCCGAGTTGGAAGCGGAATGGTTCCCATGATGAGTCGCTTCGGGGAGTGCGGTTTGGGGACCGCACGCGTTACACCATGCGCGAGCCGCGTCGGCACAGCTGGATGGGGACGCCCCACGGGTCGCGCAGCATGGCGAGTTCGTCTCCCTTGATCATTTCCGGGCCGGAGACCAGCGTCGCGCCGGCGGCCTGGAGGCGCTGGGCGGTTTCGGGGACCGCGTCGCACACGAAGGCCAGGTGAAACAGCAAGGGGTCGGCGGCGAAGTAATCCGGCAGCGAGGCTTTGGGATTATTGTAAATTTCGATCATGACCTGGCCGGACGGATCGGCGAGGAAGCGGACGGGGACGGGGGCGTCGGCCGACCGCTTGACGGTGAAGCCCAAGTGCTGGACATACCAATTCGCCATCGCCGCCGGTTCGGCGACCTGATATCCGACGTGTTCGATTCGCATCGGCCTCTTTATAGCGTGCGATCCGATTTCCGCCGACTTTTGCGGACGGCGGCGGTACAACAGGACGTGTGATGCGGGGGCGGGATCGGTGCCAATTGAATGACGGACGGGCAGAGGCGGGCAGGCGTGGGGGATCGCCGGGTTTTTGCGGGCGATAAGTGCGATGGCAGGCTGGGCAAGGGCCGTCGCACTGGCGCCCGGTTTTTTTCGGCCCAACGGTTGGCCGGGCCGGGCGTTGCGGGCCAAACGCGAAAATGAAATGGCAGGAACGGCCGAACGCGGTTTGGCGAGACTTAGGCCGATCCGGATGCGATCGGTTCGAGCGGGGGGGTGCGGATGGGTCCGAAAATGATGCAAAAGCCGTGGGGCGCGCCTGTTGGCAACCCCGACAAATCCTTGACAGGACCACCGGCCAGATTAGATTGGGCAAAAGTCGTGCAAAGCGTTCGCCCCGACGTGAGCGGGCGACTTTGTTCTGGCGGAGGCAAGATCGATCGGCGGCTCACGACACTCGTGGGCGTCGGTCTCACCCTTGGCGAATGCACCGATGATCTGGACGCAAACCGCGTCCGAGGAGCCTGCCCGTGAGTCCTTTGACCAAGCTGTTTGTCGTTCTTCTGGTGCTCGTGTCGATCATCCTGACGGCCGGCACTGTCACTTTCGTCAACAAACTGGACCCGCTTCAGAATAATCTTACGCTCGCTCAGACCCAGCTGAAGCAAAAAGATGCGCTGCTGAGCCAGAAGGAATCGGAATACACGACCCAGCTCGCGCAATTGACCGACGCCCAGAAGCAGGCGGAGAACAATGCCGCGATGATCCGCACGCAGATGCAAAGCCTGCGAAGCGCGGTCGAAGACCGTGACGCCCAGATCGCCAAGTTGAACAACAACCTGGCGGTCCTGACCTCGGCGAACAGCAGCCAGTCGACGGCGCTGCAGGCGAGCGAAGACGCCAAGAGCAAGCTGAACGAACAGGTCGTCGCCCTGCGGAAAGACGCGGATGACCGCCTGCGTCAGGTTGCGGACCTGGGCCAGCGCGTGAACAAGCTGGTGGCCGACCTGGATCAAACCGAAAAAGCCCGCCGCAACCTGGCCGAGCAGCTGACCGAAATCTCGGGCAAGGCTGACAAGCAGGCGAAGATGCTCCAGGACATGGGCGTGACGTCGGCCCAACTGGCGACCGCCGGCACGGGCGCCAGCGCCCCGGCGATCAACGGGGTGATCCGCTCGCGTCGGACGATCGCCGGCAAGGAATATGCCACGATCTCCATCGGGTCGCAGGATGAAGTGACCAAGGGCATGCAGTTCAAGATCCTGGACAAGGATTCGGGAACCTTCCTGGGCATGCTGAAGGTGGAAGTGATCGACGCCAATGAAGCCATGGGCGAAATCAGCGCTGAGCCGCAGAATCTCGCTCAGGTGAAAGCCGGCGACGTCGTGAAGACCCAGATCTAATCAACCGTCACGCCTAAAGGAGATTGCCATGAGCCGTATCGCATCCGGTGACGTGATCAAGGTCGCCCCAACCAACAACGTGTACACCGCCCTGGCGGCTGCGGGATTTGTGGTGGTCCTGGTGGGACTGATCCTCTTTATCCTCAAGGCCCAGGACATTCTCGGCGCCGGCGTGTTCTTCAGCTAACACGGACCGCCCCGAAACGTGGAAAAAAAAGACCGCCGCACGGTTTTGGCTGTGCGGCGGTTTCGCGTGTGACCCGGGGGGTGGCCGGGCGGGGCTAGGGTTGGGGTTGGGGCGGAGGTTGGGGCTGGGGCTACTTCGATTCGAGCGTGCCGAGGTCGCCGAGCCGGGTTTTTAGGTCGGTTTGGAGCCAGGCTTTGGCTTGGGCGTCGGACTTGAGGTAGGCATCAAGGAAGCGGGTGGTGGCTTCCAGGATGATAGGGCGATCCGCCTCGTCCATTCGCTGCTGGGCTGGGGTTCGCAGACGGGCGCCGCTGAACATCATGTGGTCGCCGCCCTTGAAAGTGATCAAAAACTTATCCCCCGCCGGCGACAGGTCATAAGGCACGCGGCGGTCCTGGGAATGGGTGTTGCCGATCGGCGATTCGTCCTGCGTTCCGGTCAGATACAGGACCGGCATCGTGACCTTCCGAAACGCCGACTCCCGCTGCTTCAGGCCGGCGGGTGGGGCGGGGCTCATGACGATGGCGCAGGTGACGCGGGGGTCGGCATAGGAAACCTCCGAGCCGGGCAGGGTGAAGACTTCGCCGCTGATCGCCTCCGTGGTCTGCCCGCCGAAAGAGTGCCCGGCCATTGCGATGTGGGCCAGATCCAGTCGGCCGGCCAACGGGTCGGCGCTTTGTCGATTGAGCAGGGTGAGCTGGTCGATCACAAAATGGACGTCTTGGGTCCGCTCGACGTATTCCCTGAAGTTGGCGGCCCGCTTCAGCGAAGTCAATCGTTCGGCGGGGGGCTGATTCTTCCAGACCGAATCATCGCTCCCCACGTGCTGGATGTGGACCGCGATGTATCCGTGCGATGCCCAGTACTCGCCCAGGTAGCGATACCCTTCGCGAGACCCGCCCAACCCGTGCGAGAACAGCACGATCGGCACGGGGCCGGCGGATTGGGTGGGGAAATAAACCCGGACCGGGACCGATCGGTGGCGGGCCGGGTCGGTCCAATTGATGTCCCGCGACTGCACCTCCGCCGCACGGGCCGCCAGCGGGAGAAGAAGCCAAACCAAGGTGGCTGAGGATCGCATCGATGTTCCTAACGCTGAAGTCACCCGTTTAGTGCGACTCAGCGGAGCATCGGTTACTCAAAATTCTCGAAGGGTTTGAAATTCAATGCTGGCAGCACGTTTGGCGTCATTGGCCGGCGTATTCGCAAGCGCTGGTGCAGGTCTCATGGACGATAATCGTCGCCAGCAGCGGGAGTTGAGGCTTGATCCGGTCCCACAACCACTTGGAGATCATCTCGGCCGTCGGATTGGAGAGGCCTTCGATGTCGTTCAGGTAATAGTGATCCAACTGGCGAACGATGGGATCGCAGATTTTCTTGATGTCGCCGTAATCGATGAGGTAGCCCCGGGCGGGATCGACGTCTCCCTCCACGACCACGTCAAACCGAAACGAGTGCCCGTGCAACCGACGGCACTTGTGCCCCTCGGGAAAGGTGGGCAGGGCGTGGGCGGCTTCGAACCGGAACGTTTTTGACAGCTTCAGGCGCATTTGAAACGCCCGATGCTATCACGACCCCGGTTTCAGGAAAAGCCGGTGAAGCCGAGGCGGTCGCGAAAGGCTCATCAAGGCGTTTTCGCGACGAGGGTCAATCGGCCGTTCATCGGAAGTTCGCGGCCGAGGAGGACGGTGGCGGTAATTTCCGCGTCGGGCAGGCCCTCCACGGCGACATGCGGCGGGGTGGTGTAGCCGGCGCCGGCATTGGTCAGCATGACCCGCTGCACCCGCCCCTGGTCGACGACGGCGTATCCGGCGGCCGGCGTGTGACGCCAGAGCTCATCGCGCTGCCGGTTGTAGCGGTAATAGTCGGAAACGGCGTCCAGCCGCTCGTTCGGCACGCCGTACTTCGCCAGTGCCCCCAGCAGCGCCCGTTTGTTCTGTCGGGCCTGGTCTTCGCTCGGCGATTCCCCGGCGGGCGCGGGGTGGACATGGCT
>JBQCCH010000237.1:0-5336 GCA_051962375.1 Tepidisphaeraceae bacterium | reverse complement strand
AGCACGGCGGGCACTTCGACCGACGAGCCGCCGGCGCTGAGGCGGATGACATCCTGCTCGACCACGCCGTACTTGGCGGCCGTCGCGGGACCGAGCAAGGCGGCATTGCCCCATACGATTTTGCTCAGCGGCCGCGGCAATTCCTGCAGCCACGGGTTGTGGAATGCGCTGCCGTCCCAGACGGAATAGTCCGGTCGCAGCAGCAGCACCAGGCCGGTGGATGAAGCGGCCGTCGAAGCCCCAAGCGCGGGAGCGGCCGCTTGCGAAACCGGAATCGGCTGGGCGCGCGTGCCATCGATCACGCCCCGCTGCAGGACGCGATTCCACCACGTCTCAAAGGCGTCCGGCTGGTGGATTCCCGTTTGCGACTGCCAGTAACGGCGGACACATTCGTAGGGCGAGCGGTGCGGCTCATCGAGCAGCAGGCTGATCACATCGCCGGCGGATCGGCTGGCATACAGCGGCGCGATGAGCGGCTGGACGATGGAGGCGGTGCTATCGAACGCGCGAGCGTCGCTCCAACTTTCCAAGGCATGGTGCGCCGGGACGTGCCACTGCGACACGTAGGCGGTTTCGTTGGCGTAGAGCCCGTGATGGAGGACGAAGTTCTGGTACGAGCCGTCGGGCGCCAACGCGGTGCTGAGCTGCTGCAGCGCTTCGGCCAGGGGGATGTCGTTCGGGGAATGGCGGACCGGGTTTTCGCACAGCATCAGGAGCGTGCGCACTTCGCCGCGATGGATGGCGTGCACGAGGTCGCGAAGATTTCCGCCGCGCGGATCGACGACCGGCGGGATCCATTCGACGGTTGTGCCGATGTTGCCGAGCTGTTGATTGATGGCGGCGGCGAGGGCGTGGATTTCAGGCGGTTGAGAATCGCCGACGACGATAAGCGAGCGGCCGCGGGCGGCTTGAAGATCGGCAACGGCGGCGGCCAGCCAGCGGGCGTGCGCGGGGGGAAGATCGGCCAGAGCCTGCCCGTTTTGCAGTGCATCGTTTTGCAGTGCATTGAGGAGTGCCTGGGCGAGGTGCGCCACCTGCGCGGGCGTGGCGGGAAGCCGATGGTCTGCCTTGCTGCCGGTGACGGAGAAATTCCCCTCGGCCGCGTACAGTCGGCTCATGCTCAGCCCGTTGGCGTGGGTGCGGCGGCGATCGGCGAACTGCCGGGCGTAGGGCAGGCTGCCCGGCTCGTCCCACAGAAAATCGCTGTCGAGCGCGACGATGACATCGCACCGATCTAGATGGTAGATCGGCTCGGCCAACTGTCCGAAGGCGAGCTGCGCGCCGCGTCGCGTGTTCGATCGATCGATCGGCTCACTGCTGAAGAACGCGGCCGACGGGTCTTTGCGGCGGAGTTGGTCGAGTTGATCGATCAACGTGGGCGACGTGCACGCGCCGGTGAGAACGCAGAGCCCGTCGCCGGTGCGGGCGAGGTGCTGATTGAGCGTTTCGATCAGTTTGCCCCACGTGCTGGCCTGGCCGGCGTGGGTGACGGTCTGAGAGCGCTTGGGATCGTAGAGCGAAAGCACATCCGCCTGCATGCCAACGTCGGCGGCGCCGAGGCTGGCGGGATGATCGGGATTGCCTTCGATTTTGGTGGGTCGGCCTTCGTGGCTGGTGACGAGCACGCCGCGCCCGTAGCCGCCGCGGGTGAGTGTCGACGCAAAGAACAGCGGCTCGCCGGGCACGACCTGCTCGGGCGGATCGACGTACGGCACGATCGCTTCGCTCGGACGATCGCTGCACCCATAAAGACCGGCCAGGGCGAGGGAGGCGGTCATCGTCTGCAAAAAGCTGCGCCGGCTGAAGCGAGAATCCCAGACCGAAGCGCCGGGACGAAATTCGTCGGGGTGCGGCTCCGCGGGCTCATCGCAGCGCGGGGTTCGCGAGACGACCGGCAAACTGACGTGGCGGCGATCCTTCGACATGGCCTTCCAAAATTCCCTGACGTGAACGGTTGGGTTCGACGCGATTGACTGTAGCGCGGCATCCGGCGCGGCGGCCACCCAAAATCTTGCGATCATGGAAATTGGATGAACAAAATTGTTTTCGCGCCGTAAACGCTGCCTATATTCGGAAGTGATCAGCACCTCGATGGTTTGAACCGCTTCTCGGGACGACTGCGATGCCGCGTACTTTTCATCCAGCCACCAATACGATCGCAAAATCCTCGTGCATCATTGTGCCGATCCTGGTGCTGGCGGCGGTCTGCGCGGGATACATGCTGGAGAAATCGCCCTACGTGGCGGCCCAGGATTTGCCGATCGAGCAGCAGGTGCCGTTCAGCCATAAGCATCATGTGGGCGGGCTGGGGATCGATTGCCGGTACTGCCACACGTCCGTGGATAAAAGCGAGTTCGCGGGCGTGCCGCCGACCAAGACGTGCATGAGCTGCCACTCCCAGTTGTGGACGGGGTCGGGCATGTTGAAGCCGGTGCGCGACAGTTGGTCGAGCGGCAAGCCCTTGGAATGGAATCGCGTCCACAATCTGCCGCAGTACGTGAATTTCGCGCACGACATTCACATCGCCAAGGGCGTCGGATGTTCAACGTGCCACGGCGCGGTTCAGGACATGCCGCTGACCTGGCAGGCGAATACGCTGCAGATGAGCTGGTGCCTGAATTGCCACCGCAACCCGGAAAAATACATTCGCCCGCGCGATGAGGTGTTCAACACCTATTACGTGCCGCCGCCGAACCAGACGGAGCTGGGGAAGAAGCTGCTGAAGGACTATCACGTGCGATCGTCCGAAGCGATCACGCAGTGTGCGATTTGTCACTACTGAGTGCGATCTGTCACGACTGAATCGCGGTCGCCGGGCTGAGAAATCAAGGAGGCGTGAGAAACTGAATTCTCACGCCTCCGTTTTTTGGTGCGTTACCCGCGTTTCGGGCGAGGATGACCGATCAGGTGAAGATCGGCATCGTGCGGAACTGTTGGCCGAGGATGGGCTTGCTGGGGGTGTTGAGCCATTCCTGCAGGAGCGTGGCGTAGACGCAGCGGAAATCGATGTTGAAGCGAAGGTCACCCTGATCCAGATTCGTGAGCGAGGGGTGCGCTCCGACGACGCCCGCGCGTTTGCCGATGCTGGGGCCGAACAGGAACATGGGGGCGGCGGCGCCGTGGTCGGTGCCGCCGGAGGCGTTTTCCTGCACGCGTCGGCCGAATTCGCTGAAGCACATCATGGTGACGCGCTGTTCGTTTTTCTGGTCCTTCATGTCTTTCCAGAACGCGCCGATGCCTTGGGAAAGGTCCTGCATGAGTTTGTCATGGCGGCCGGTCTGGGCGGCGTGGGTGTCGAAGCCGCCCATGCTGACGTAGTAGACGCGCGTCGGCAGCCCGCCGCGGATCATGGCCGCCGTCGTGCGCAGGCCGTCGCCGAAGCTGTTGCGCGGGTACTCGGACTGGGTGGAATACCCTTTGACGATTTCCAGGATTTTGTCGCTGCTCACCTGGGCATCCATGGCGGTGCGGGTGAGGACTTCGAGCTGGCTGCCCGGGGTGATGATGGCGGGCCGGCCCTTGGGCGTGGGGACTTCCGCCGAGGCGACGTCGGAGCCCTTGTTGAGTTCGAGATAATGTTCGCGGTCGGCGCCCTTGTAGCGATAGCTGTCGGCCTTATCGAAGGCCAGCGGCATCGTCTTGTCCCCTTTCATCGCCAGCGGCGCGGTTTCGCCGATGCAAATGCCGGCGTGCGGGTCTTCGCCGTTGCAGGTGTTGTCGAAATACCGGCCAAGCCAGCCGTTGGAGGTGTTTTCGGTTTCGGGGACGGCGGTCTGCCAGATGTCCATCGCGCGGAAGTGCGAGCGATTCGGATTTGGGTAGCCGACGCCCTGGATGACCGACATCATGCCGGCGTCGTACAGGGCTTTGAGCGGGCCGCAGTTGGTGTCGAGGGCGACGTAGTCATTGAGCTTGAGCACGTCATTGGCGTTTTTGCCGATGGTCGGGCGGGCGCGGTGGTAGGCGTCGTCGGCGTAAGGGATGACGGTGTTGAGCCCGTCATTGCCGCCGGACATTTGCACGACGACCAGGATGCGGCCGTCGGTGCCGCTTTCATCCTGCGTGCGTTTCATGTCGAGCGGGTTGTTCAGCGCCCAGACGGTCGAATCAAGAAACGTGGGCACGGTGACGGCGGCGCTGACGAGGGTCAAGCCGCGCTGAAGAAACACACGCCGGGTATGGGGTTGCGCCATGGGACTGCTCCTGTCGGACGAACATGCTGAATCGCGGGCCGCCGGGGTTCAGCATAGCTGATATTCGGGCATCGAGAGAATCAAATTGACCGCATTGCGGACGGAATTTTCGTTGGGCTTCGGGCCGACGGCGTCGATGAGGACGCGTCGGCGTTCGGGGTCGACGGGCCGCTGGATCAACGTGGCGAGCCAGTGATCGACGATCTGATCAGTGGTCATCGACGGGTCGTTGAATCGGGTGGCATTGCGGCGGCGATCGGTCATGTTCGCCAGCGCCAGGGCGGTGTTCTGGCGGACGAACAGCGTGCTGGTGTTGATCCACAAGCGCCCGCCGGGCCAGCCTTTGACGTTGGGGGGCTGCAGCGGGACCTGGCCCATTTGCTGGAGCGCGCCTTGGAGGAATCCGAAGTTGCCGCGCCCCTGCTGCTGCACCTGCAGCTGCCGGGTCGTGCCGACGACGAGCTGCACCGGGCACTTGATGATCGCGCCGATGTTCTGCGGGGCATAAAACGCCCGGCTGGCGAACATGGTGCGGAGGACGGGGCGGATTTCGTAGTTCTCGTCGCGGAAGAGCTGGCCGAGGCTCTGGACGACCAGGGCGTCGACGTTTTCGTTGACGAAGTAGGCCCACAGCTTGCCGCAGATGTACGGGGCGCACGAGCGCTGCTGCAGGATGATGTTGATGGCATCATCGCCGTCGAAATTGCCGGTGCGACCGAGGAACGACTTGACGCCCGTGTCGTGATCGAACTTGCGGAAGACGAAGCTTTCGCCGTCGTGCGCCCAGCCGGTGAAGGCGCGGGCGACTTGCTTCACGTCGTCTTCGGTGTAGTTGCCGATGCCCAGCGTGAACAGCTCCATGAGTTCGCGGGCGTAGTTTTCGTTCGGGTGGGCTTTGCGGTTCTGCTGATTGTTGAGGTAATCGAGCATGGCCGGGTCGTGCGAGATGGCGTGCACGAATTGGCCGAAGTTTCCGGCGGCGTGGGCTCGGAGGGTTTCGTTCTGCTGCCACATGAGCCAGGCGCTGCGTTCGTCGCGGGCGCTGGTGGTGAAATGGCCGTGCCAGAAGAAGGTGAGTTTTTCGTGCAGCGGATAAGCGCAGCTGGCCATGCGCTTGATCCACCAGAGCGAGATGGCGCGCAG
>JBQCCH010000236.1:0-2504 GCA_051962375.1 Tepidisphaeraceae bacterium | reverse complement strand
TATGAAATTGCATACTGGCAGTACCCGTTCGGTTTTGGCCGCCGCAGTGGCGACGACCCTGTTGGCCTCTTCCGTTCCCGCGCATGCTGCGGTGACGAAGGCTGATAACACCACCAGTATGACCTCTGCCTCCTCCTGGGTGGGCGGTGTGTTGCCTACCAGCACTGACGTCGGGTTGTTCGACAGTACGATCGCGGGCTCGCTGACCACCACCCTGTCGGGGAACTTCACCATCGGTTCGCTGCAAATAACGAACCCCGGCGGCAACATTGCCATCCCCATGAGCGGCAACTGGACGCTGACCCTTGGCTCTGCGGGCATTGACATGTCCGCGGCGACCGTCGACCTGACGATCGGCAGTAGCACGGCGATCAACAGCGGCTTTCTCCGTGTGGCGTCGGCGAACTACAACACCCCATTCAATATTGCGACGGGTCGAACGCTGACGGTCGATACCAACCTCACCAACCAAGGCAACACCAAAACCTTGCAGCTCACGGGCGGCGGCAACATCGTCCTTAACGGCAGTGCGGGTAGCGGCGGCGCGACAAGCTTTAACGTGAACGGCGCGAATGTCGTTCTCAATAACGCAACCAATTATGGCAATGGTTGGACGGTGACCTCCGGAAGCCTCACCGTCGGCAACAACACGGCCCTTAACGGACTCGCGACCACCGTCAACGCATCGAATGGCCTGCTGTTCGCCGCCGGGGTGACGGCTCCCGTGATCGGCAGTCTGCTGGGCACGGGCGGCTTTGCGCTCGCCGACGGATCGACGACCCCTGCGGCAGTCAACTTGTCGATTGGCGGAAATAACTCCGCCCAAACGCTCAGTGGCGCCATCACCGGTGCCGGCTCCATCACGAAGAATGGCACGGCCGTCCAGACGCTCTCCGGTGCGAGCAGCTTTACGGGTGGCGTCTTAGTGAATAGCGGCGGATTGGCGCTCGGGAACGCGGCCGGTGCGGGTACGGGCACCATCACGCTGGCGAATGGCACGACGCTCAGCCTGACAACGGGAGGCGGCATCACTGGCAATATCGGCAACGCAATTGCCGTCTCCGGCGCTGCCGCCAACGTCAGCCTTACCAGTGGCCAAGCAAGCAACGGGTTTGCCGGAGATATTTCCGGAACGTCCGATCAAACCATCACGATCGGCGGAACGACGGCAGTCAATCTCAACGCCAATTCCAAGCAACTCCAGAATTTTGCGGGAACGGTCGTCGTGAACAGCGGCGCTACGCTGGGCTTCCGAAATACTTCCCTGAACAATGGCAGCGACAACACCAATTTTCAGGTCAACGGCAATCTGAGCACCCGCAATAACGGTTATCTCGCACTTGGCGCACTGTCCGGAACGGGCAATGTGACAATGGGAACAAGTGGTTCCAATAACCAGTGGGTGACCTACACCATTGGTGCCCGCAACTCCGATGCGGCATTCTCCGGCATCATCTCCGACGGCGACACAGCAAATGGCAAGCTCGTGGCGGTGACGAAAGTCGGGACCGCTTCGCAAACATTCAGTGGCGCCAACACCTACACCGGCGGCACAACGGTCTCCGGCGGCACGCTCGTTACCGGCAACAGCGCCGCCCTGGGCGCTGGCACGGTGAACGTCACGGCCGGCACGCTGAAGGTGGGCAACGGCACCGCCGACACGCTCGGCGGGATCACCGGCTTGACGATGTCCGACGGCGCATCGCTCGCCCTTGGTGGGGCCGACAGCGCGATCACGCTGGCGTCGGGCAATTTCGCCCTCGGCGCGATCACGCTCGACCTGGGCAACTTCTTCAACACCAACGGCACTTACACCCTCATCAACGGCGCGGCCGGCAGCACCGATTCCATCGGGGCCGTCAGCTTCGCCAACGCCGACACGGCCAACCACAGCTACTCCTTCGCGGTCAGCGGCACCAACGGCGTGCTGACGGTCGGCAATGTGGCGGTCCCGGAACCGGCATCGCTGGCGCTGGTCGGCCTGGCCGCCCTGGGGCTGGGTACGCGTCGTCGCCGGGCATAACCCGATCCGCACGACACTCAAAAACCAAACCGGCACGGGATTCGTCCCGTGCCGGTTTCTGTTGATTAACGGCCGCCTGCATCGCGATCGCAGCGCTTCGATTACAACGCTTCGATCACAGCGCTTCGAAGAAGTCGTTCCCCTTGTCGTCCACGATGATGAAGGCGGGAAAGTTCACGACTTCGATTCGGCGGATGGCTTCCATGCCCAGATCCTCAAAATCAACGAGCTCGACCTTCTTGATATTGGATTGCGCCAGGATCGCCGCCGGCCCGCCGATGCTGCCGAGGTAGAAGCCGCCGTACTTTTTGCAGGCGTCGGTGACGGCCTTCGACCGGTTCCCCTTGGCGATCATGATCAGGCTGCCGCCGTGGGATTGGAACAGGTCGGTGAAGGCATCCATCCGCCCCGCCGTCGTCGGGCCGAAGCTGCCGCTGGGCATCCCTTCGGGGGTTTTCGCCGGGCCGGCGTAGTAGATCGG
>JBQCCH010000235.1:0-13404 GCA_051962375.1 Tepidisphaeraceae bacterium | reverse complement strand
CGGTACAACGCCTACGGCAACTTCGGCAACTCCAACATTTACGTCTACTACGACAGCGGCATTCCCACCGCCCAATCCAATTACCTCGGCAGCATCGGCTTCGGGGGCACGTACCCGAACGAACGCGTCGCCCAGCATGAGAGCAATCACTACCTCGGCTCCGGCACGACCACTGCCTGGAACAAAACGTTCAGCAATGCCGTCTGGACCGGCGCCAAGGCCAACGCCTTGATCGCCCAATTCGACGGCGACGGCACGAAGGTCAAGCAATCGGGCGTCCACTTCTACGGCTACGGGCTCAACTACGACAGCGAAGTCGTCAACGGCAGCGTCCTGATGCGCAACATCGCCATCATGTATGCGATGCGCCAGGACATGGGCCTGGGCCCCAAGGCCGACCCGTGGTCGGCGACCAGCGTTTCGCTGACGAAGTCGGATGCCATCGGTACGTCGGGCTTCAATTACTTCGGCGGCTGGAACGACAACTACTTCGCCCACCCGAACGCCGATTATTTCACCGGCGATTACGCTTTGCGTACGCCGCAGGATACTTATTCGCCGTCAAGCGCGACGCCCAGCTTCACCTTCGCCGGCCGATCGCTCACGCTCAACAACACGGGCACCACCAACGGCGGGCTGTTCTACAAAGGCGTCGGCACGACCGGGGTGATCACCATCAACAACCTGATCCTGGCCGGCGGGACGATCCACCATTACAGCGGCACGGGCGACCTGTTCCGCCTGGCGGGCAATGTCACGGTGTCGGCCCCCTCGACGATTTACTCCGAGCAGGGCAGCACCAACATCGAAGCCCGCCTCGCCGGAACGGCCGCACTGACCATCGGCAACACGAACGTGGTCGCTTCAGACAACGGCTTCGTCCGGCTGCTCGCGGCCGACAATACCTTCACCGGCGACCTGATCGTCATCGGCCGGCTGCAGTTGTCGCAGGGGGCGAACCTCAATTTCGTCATCGGCGACAACGGCGTCGCCAATAGCGTCTCCGGCGCGGCGGCCAAGCGGTTTCTGGTGGACGGCGTCTTCAATGTCGACCTCAGCCACGCCGACGCCACGCTCGGCGACACCTGGACGCTCGTCAGCGCCGCCAACACCACCTACGGCAGCACGTTCAGCGTCAACGGCTTCACGGAATCCACGCCGGGCCTCTGGCTCAATCCGACCGGCTACGCCTACTCCGAATTGAGCGGCCAACTGTCGTACGTCGGCGCAGCCCTGACGCCCGAACCCGCCGGGCTCGGCCTGCTGGGGGGATCGCTGCTGGTCCTGAGCACCCGCCGACGCCGCGCCTGACGCGATCGCCGCAAGCCCAAACGCAAAAGAAGCCGCGGGCCAATCGCTCGCGGCTTCTTCGCTTGAAATTTCAGGCCTCGCTTCAGGCGAGCATGTCTTTGACCATCGAGCGCTCTTCGACCAGTTCCTTGTTGGTCGCGGCGATCTTGGATTTGGCAAAGTCATCGATGGGCAGTCCCTGGATGACTTCGTAGCTGCCGGCCGTGGTGGTCTTGACCGGGAGGCCGGCCCAGACGTCGGGGTCGAACCCGTACAGGCCGTTGGATTTCACGGCGATGCTGTGGACCGCGCCGGGCGTCACCAGGCTGCGGACGTGATCGACCAGGGCATTTGCGGCACTGGCGGCCGAGCTGGCGCCGCGGGCTGCGATGATGGCCGCCCCGCGCTTGCCGACCGTTTCCTGCAGCGGCCCCTGGAGCCAGGCGGTGTCCTTGATCAGGTCCGTCGCGGGCTTGCCGTTGATTTTCGCCAGGCCGTACGCGCTGAACATGGTGGGGGAGTGGTTGCCGAAGATGAAGACGTCGCTGACATCCTTCACCTGCACGTTGGCCTTCTTAGCGAGCTGGGTGGTGGCGCGATTCTGGTCAAGCCGGACCATGGCGGTGAAGCGATCGGGGGTGAGGCGCTTGGCCTGGCTGGCGGCGATCATGCAGTTGGTGTTGGCCGGATTTCCGACAACGGCCACGCGGCAATCGGCGGCGGCGACGCGGTCGATGACTTGGCCCTGTCCGATAAAAATCTTCCCGTTGTCCTTCAACAGGTCGGCCCGCTCCATGCCGGGGCCGCGGGGCTTGGCGCCCACGAGGCAGCACCAGTTCGCGTCGCCGAACGCTTCGTCCGGGTTGCTCGTCAGGACCATGCCCTGCAAGAGCGGGAACGCGCAGTCTTCCAGTTCCATCGCGACGCCTTCCAGGGCTTTCATCGCCTTTTCGACCGGCACTTCAAGCAGCTGCAGAATGACCGGCTGTTGCGGGCCGAACATGGCCCCCGAGGCGATTCGAAACAGCAGGGCGTAACCGATCTGACCGGCCGCCCCGGTGACGGCGACGCGAATGGCTTGGGACATAAAATCGCTTCCTTCTAAAAAAAGTTGTTAAGTCGGCATTGTGGCGCTGAACCGCCCGGATGCAACCGCCAAGGGGGAGATTACCGGACACCGGACCCCGTTTTATTAAAAAATTGCTAAAACCTGCCTGTCTGTTAGGGCCGCGCTAATTGACATGGCGCGGGATTCTGCAAGTTTACGTGCGGTCTGTGCCGATTATTCCGTCACAACGGGTCGCGAATTTTCCAGTCGTGCGGAGAATTCGGCATACGGACCTGAACCCATATTTCGTCGACCGGTATAGGGCCGGTCACGAGCGATAGAAGAAGGAGATCTCATGAAGCTCGTTTCGAAGCTTGCTTTGGCCGCCGCTCTGGCCGCCCCCGCGTTTGTGATGGCCGATGACGCCCCCGCAACGACCACGCCGAACACCGGCGCGATCACGTTCGCCGGCGGTGCCGATGTCGTGTCCGCGTACTACTTCCGCGGCTACCTGCAGGAAAACCGCGGCGTGATCGTGCAGCCGTACTTCGGCGCTTCCACGACGCTGATCGACAGCGACGATTTCAAGATGGGCCTGTCGGTCACCACCTGGAACTCGCTGCACTCCAAGGACACCCTGTCCGACGGCCCCGGCCCGGACATGTGGTACGAGAACGACATCTACGTCTCGCTGCCGCTGACCTTTGGGAAGTTGACCGTCACCCCGACGTACAACCTGTACCAGTACCCGAATGGCTCGTTCAACTCGATCCAGGAAGGCGCGGTCACCGTCAGCTATGACGACAGCGACATGTGGAACGGCATGAAGATGGAGGGCTTCAAGCTCTCGCCGTACATCACGGCCGCCTACGAACTGTCCGACGGCAACGGCTCGGAAAACGGCTACGCCGAAGTCGGCGTCGTCCCGGGCTACAACATCAAGGCCGGCGACTGGAACATCCCGCTCAGCTTCCCGATCGCGCTGGGCACGGGTTGGGACGGCTACTTCACCAAGAGCAACGGCCACAACTCGTTCTTCGGCTACATCTCGGCGGGCATCACCACCTCGATCCCGCTCCCGGTGCCGGCCAAGTACGGCAACTGGGCGATCGACGGCGGCGTGTACTACATGAACCTGCTCGCCGACAGCGTCGAAGCCTCCAACCACGGCGAAAGCAACGTGGTCTGGGGCAAGGTCGGCGTGACCTTCAGCTACTAAGCCCAACGGCTGATCGATCCGTGCGGATCGAAGTTCAGAAAATGAAGAAATGGCGAAGCCCGCTCCGCGGCGCTTCGCCATTTCTGTTTTTGAATTAGTGCCATTGTAAGGCTAGAGTAACGACGACCTAACTTGGGGGAAGACCTTGGATTGGCCGTCGTCGCTCCATGCTCAAGACATCGATGCGATCCTGACGCTGTTCGGCGACGTGTGCGGCATGACCACGCCGCTGGTCGATCGCCGCCAATCCCTGCTCGACGGATTGCTGGAACTCGTCAATGCCGACGCCTGGGTCTGGGCCATCCGTCGCGGCGATGCCGCCAGCGAAACGCTCGTGCCCCTCTGGATCGTCGATCGCGGGCTCAAAGACGATGCCGAGCGCGCCTGGATTCACAAGCTCGTGGTCAGCCCCGGCGTCAGCAGCGCTCTGAAGTCGCTCGCCGAGCCGATGCGCCCGTCCACCTTGATCTTTGACCTGGGCACGCCCGCCGATCCGTTTTCCCGCGCGATGCAGGGGGTGGAAAACCCGACGGAATTGCGCCACCTGATGATCGCGCTCTACCCGTTGCAGACCGATCTCACCAGCGCGATCGGCCTGCACCGGCGTCGGAACAAGCCGGCCTACACGGAGCGGGAGCGGCAGATCGCGCACCTGGTGGTCAGCCATGTGAATTGGCTGCACCGCGCCGGCCTCGATATGCCCGCCGCCACCGAGCCTGTGGAAGGACTTTCGCCGCGCCTCATCGAAACCCTGATGCACGTGCTCGCCGGCGACAGCCGCAAGCAGATCGCGACGAAGATGAACATCAGCGAATACACTGTGGCCGATCACCTCAAGCGCCTGCACCGGCAGTTCCGGGTGAAGTCGCGCGGCGAGCTGCTGGCGAAATTCATCTCCAAGGGCCGCGAATAACGCCCCCGCTCCAGCCCACCGGTCGCCCATAAGGCGCGGTCGGCCGGCAGTTTTGTCATTGACGTTCGTCTCTGCATTCATTACTTTATCCGGATAAACGGATGAAGCGACGCGCGGTCGCCGGGAGCTGGTATGCGATTGGATGCCCTGTTAGCCACGAACAAGCCCACGATCTCCTTCGAGTTCTTCCCGCCCAAGACCGACGAAGCCGTCGCCGGGCTGTTTCGGACGATCGAAGAGCTGCGTCCCCTGCGGCCGAGCTATGTGTCGGTGACGTACGGCGCCGGCGGCAGCACGCGCAGCAAGACGCTGGACCTGGCCAAGCGCATCCAGAACGACATCGGCTTCACGACCGTCGCCCACCTCACGTGCGTGAACCACACCGCCGACGAAATCGGCGTGATCCTGGACGAACTGTGGGCCAGCGGGATCCGCAACATCCTGGCCCTGCGCGGCGATCCGCCGGCGGGGGGCATGTGGACGAAGACGCCCGGCGGGTTTGACCAGGCGGCCGAGCTGGTCGCTTACGTCAAGGGGCGGCACGATTTCGCCGTCGCGGTCGCCGGCTTTCCCGAGGGGCATCCGCAATGCCTCAACCGCGAGCGCGACCTGGAATACCTCAAGGCCAAGGTCGACGCCGGCGCCAGCGCGATCGTCACCCAGCTTTTTTTCGACAACAACGATTTCCATCGTTTTCGCGATCATTGCGATCGCATCGGGATCAAGGTGCCGATCGTCGCGGGCATCATGCCGATCAGCAACGTCGCGCAGATCAAGCGGTTTGTGACGATGTGCGGCGCGAAGATCCCGATGCCGCTGTTGAAGAAGCTGGAGCGCGTGGAAGCCGACCCCGATGCCGTCTACAACGCCGGCATCGACTACGCGACGAATCAGTGCCGCGATCTGTTGTTCCATGACGTGGCCGGATTGCACTTTTACACCCTGAACAAGAGCAAGGCGACCGTCGAAATCGTCCGCCGGCTCGACGCGCCCCACGCCTGAGCCGGCTCACACGGCCACGCCCTTGTCGCGGGCGGAAACTCGATTTCGTCCGAGCAATTTCCTGCGATACGCTCCCGGTCATGTTCAACGCGACCGGCCCTTCCACTGGCGACGCTGCGCAACCGCCGGCCGCCACCATGCTGCAGATGATCGCCGGATTCTTGATCGCCCGCGCGGTCTGGGCGGCCGCCGACCTGGGGTTGGCCGACCTATTGCCGGCGCCGCGCAGCATTGACGACTTGGCCCGGGACACCGGCACGCAGCCCGACGCGCTCTATCGGCTGATGCGGGCGCTGGCGAGTGTCGGCGTCTTCCGCGAATTGGACGATCGCCGGTTCGAATCCACGCCCCTCGCCGACACGCTGCGCAGCGACAGCCCCGATTCCGTCCGCGCGTTGGCCCGGTCGGAACTCGGACACGGGCACTACGCCGCCTGGGGCGAAATCCTCTACAGCCTGCGGACCGGGAAGCCGTCGTTCGACCATGTCTTCGGCATGCCGATCTTCGAATGGTTCGGCAAACATCCCGAACGCAGTGCCGTCTTCAATCAGTCGATGAGCGAGCTGACCCGCACCGTCGAGCCGGCCGTGCTGGAGGCGTATGACTTTTCGGCGTGCGGCACGATCGTCGACGTTGGCGGGTGCTTCGGCAGCTTGCTCATCGCGATCCTGACAAAGCATCCGGCGTTGCGCGGCGTGGTGTTTGACGCACCCGACGTCGCCGCCGCCGCTCAAGCGAAGATCCACGCGGCCGGGCTCAGCGATCGCCTGGCGGCTGTCGGGGGTGATTTCTTCCAGGCCGTTCCCGGGGGCGGCGACACGTATCTGATGAAACACATCATTCACGACTGGACCGACGCCCAATGCGTCACGCTGCTGCGCCATTGTCGCGACGTGATGAAGGCGGGCGGGATACTGTTGATCCTGGATCAAGTGCTGCCCGGGCCGAACGAGGCTTCGCTGGGTAAATTCAGTGATTTGATCATGTTGCAGCTCCCCGGCGGCCGCGAGCGAACGGCCGGCGAGTTTGAGCGGTTGCTGAACGATTCCGGCTTTGATCTGGCGCGGATCGTGGCGACGCGTTCGCCGGTGTCGATCATTGAAGGCGTCCGTCGCTGAATGAAACGATGAACACGAATTAACCCCTGAACTTTCCCGCACCGCCGACAAAGCATTCGACACCGTGACGGATCACGGCCGGATGATGCGCCGCCGGATTATCATTGCATTTGGACCGCGACATTGGTTGACTGAATCGCATTGAGTGAACGGCATCGAGTGAAGGGCCGGCGGAACCATTTCTGAACGAGCCAGCCGCAAGCATGTCTGCGGCGACGGACGGTTGCCGAGCGTAGGAATACGCCGGGAGCGGTGCGATGGCGATGAAACGTCTGATCTCGTGCGCAGTCATTGGGTTGACTTGCGCGATCCAGGGGGCAAGCGGAACCTGCGCCAGCGAGCTAACGCTTTTCCCCTCGAACAACCCCGGCCCACAACCGCCGGGCGCGAAGGTCTCGAGCAGGATGCTGGCCCGACTGGCGACGGACGTTCAGCGACAGGTGCTTGAAGGGCTCGGACATCGTGAGCCCGGCGACGCTGCCTTCGTGCTCAACGGAGTTCACACCCTTTCGGTGGCGGTTACGCCGACCGCATCGCTTGGCTCTCGATCGCGATGGACCGACCGCCTGCCGGAGCGGCTGACCTCGCTGCCATCGGGCGACGCCTTGCCGGACGCCGGCGGATGGTCATCCCGGGCCGCGGTCTTGCGCGAGGGGTTGGGATTGCCGGCCGCGCGCGATGAACTCGCTAGGCTTCCGGATTTCAGCGCGCTGGAAAAAGTCACACGGGACACGCCCGCCCCGATCACGCCCGCCGCCGTCCCGCTGCCGCCGGCGTTGGGGGTCGGCTTGATCACCTTTGGCTTGAGCGTTTACTTGTGTCGCAAACACTTCCACTGAGGCGCGAAATCGCTGCGCGTTCGACGCACGGGCGCGATCGGCGAAGGGTTTGATGGATTGAGAATCCGGATCACGCCAGCGGCTGCACGCCGGGCTTGGTCGCACTGAGCATGTAGCCGCGGCCGACGATCGTGTGGATGAACGGCACGTCGAAGGGTTTGTCGATCTTTCGGCGGAGTCGTGCGATGAACACTTCGATCACGTTCGAATCGGGGGGCGATTCCCCATCCCAGACGGCGGAGGACAGCTCGTCGCGGCTGATGACGCGCTGGCGGTTGCGCATCAGGTATTCCAGGACGGCCACCTCACGGCTGGTGCAGGAGATTTGCTGGTCGCGGCGGATCACCTGCCACGAGCGCAGGTCCAGCGACAGGTCGTCGAACTTCAAGACCGCGCTCTCGCCCGGCTGGCACCGTCGGGCAAGCGCCCGGATGTAAGCGGGCAACAGTTGTTCGACCACGGGGTGCAGGATCACGTCGTCCGCGCCTAAGTCCAGCAGATCAATCTTCGTCTGCGGATTCGGGTCATTGGTCAGGACGACCACGGGCGTGCCATGGTTTTTCTCGCGAAAGTGCTGCACCCACGCGCCCGCATTGGTCGCTGAAAGCTCATGCTCCAGGACCACGGCCGTATACGTGTTCGCTTCCACTTTTGTCGTTGCGTCGCCGGCGGTCGAGACCGTTTCCACTTCGACATTCTGCTCTCGCAGAACCAGAGACAATTCGCGAGCCCGCGTCGGTTCGGGCACCACCAACAAAACGCGCATAGATTTCATTTTCCGGCACACGAAAGAACGACTCAGATGTGCTGCCGACAGTATAGCACAGACACTGAAAAGGCAGAAAAACCCTGAGAATTCATGCTATCTTCAGGTTTTCAAACACTTTGGCAGCGCGCGTCGAGCGAGGATCAGCCGGCGGCATCGAGCCAGCCGACTTTCGGATTCGGGCACCCCGGCGGGACCACGCCGCCGGCCGCCGGCGCCGCCCAGTGCACGGCATTGGCGATGATCTGCTGCACGTTCGGATCGTAATACGTCGGCACCGTCTCATGCCCGGGGCGAAAGTAGAAAATCTTGCCCGCCCCGCGCGTCCAGGTCATGCCGCTGCGGAACACCTCGCCGCCGCTGAACGAACTGATCAGCAGCGTCTCCATCGGCTCCGGCACGTCGAAGCACTCGCCGTACATCTCTTCGTGCGGCAGGATGAAATGATCGTTGATGCCGGCCGTGATCGGGTGCAGCGGCTTGGTCACCCACAGCACCTCGCGGTCGTCGGCGACGCGCCACTTCAGGTTGCAACTCGTGCCCATGAGCCGGCGGAAGATCTTCGAGTGGTGCCCCGAATGCAGCACGATCAGGCCCATGCCTTCTAGGACGCGTTGCTGCACTTTGTCGACCAGCGTGTCCGGCACTTCCCCGTGAGCGCCGTGGCCCCACCAGAGCATGACGTCGGTCCACTTCAGCACATCGTCGGTCAGCCCCTGCTCCGGCTCATCGAGCGTGGCGGTGCGCACCTGCAGGTCCGCACTCTGCTGCAGGCGCTTGGCAAGCACGGTGTGGATGCCTTCGGGATAGACGCGGCGGACTGCCTCGTTCTTTTTCTCGTGACGGTACTCGTGCCAGATGGTTACGCGGATCGACATGGGGCCTCGCTGAATGTGTCGCAAAGCCTAGACGAGATTCCAGACTTTGCAACGGGGGCCGCTTTCAGATCGTCGGAATTGAAGCGGTTCACTTGAACCGAACCACTCCGGTCGCCACATCGATCGTCCACGGCCGGGGCTCCGGCAGGGTGAGCTTGCCCCGGTTGATTTCGACCGGCATCCAAAGGTAGCGCGAATCCCACAAATTCTTCGGCCGCCATTCGTCGCCCATGAAGATCACCGTCGTCTTTTCGCTGCCGACGATCTTCAGCAGCAGCGTCGATTGCGAGCCGTAGGTTCGCTTCTCGCGCGGCGCGATGTCCGAAAACTCCGACCACGGCCCTTCCAGCCGCCGGGCGGTGGCGAACTTGTTCGGATTCGGGCTCCAACCGGTCAGTGCCGACCCCAACGCGTAGTACAGCCCTTCGTAATGCACCACCGCGCCCCCTTCGAGCGGCGCTTTCAGGAACGCGACCTGCTTGGTCACCTTCAGGTAATCGTCCGACAACGCGGCGATGTAAAACCCTTTGGAGGGGCGGCTTTCGAAAATCAGGTAGGGCGTGCCGTCGTCGTCGACGAATTGGCCGATGTCACGGCTCTCAAGGTTCAGCGGCCGGAATTCGTGGACATAGCGGTAATCCCCGTCCACGGTGTCGCTGACAAACACCGCCACCGCGGCCAGCTTGTAGCGGCCGTCATCTAAGTGGGCGTACATCACGTACTTGCCCGTCTTCTTGTTATGAAAAACCTTCGGCCGCTCGAGGACCCACCCTTTGCCCAGGCTTGCCGGGTCGGTGAGCTTCACGACCTTGTTGCGGAACGTCCAATGGACCAGGTCGGTCGACGAATAGCAGGCGACACACCGCGTGCCCGGCCGATTGTCGCGCGAACGATCTTCGCCGAACCAGTAAAAGGTGTTCCCCTCGCGCAGGATGCCGCCGCCATGGGCCTGGATTTGCTCGCCCCGGTCGTCCGTCCAGACGGCCCCGGGCACGATCCAGGGCGAGCCCTTCGGCACGGGTGCGGCTTCTTCCAGCTTCTGAACGATCGCGGCGGGGGGAACCAGGTGCGTTACGGCAATGGGAAACATGTCCGCTAAGATGGGCGGCGGCGAGCGAAAGTCAAAGCTCAGCCCGGTTCGGCCAGTCGTTTCACCATGCGAAAGTGCGGGCCGGCCGTGGGGATTTCGAATTCGGCGGAGACGATTTCCCACCCGGCCCGCTGATAAAACGGCACCGCCAGACGCCGGGCGTTGCACCAGAGCAAGCTTGAGTAAGGCGTTCTCGCGGCGTGATCTTCCAGTGCCGCCAGCACGCGCCGGCCCACCCCGAGCTTGCGATGCTCGGGCGACACCGCCATCCCCCGCAGTTGCCAGGCCGCCTGCGCGTCATACGGCCGCTGGTGCAGCGACGCGCACCCGATCACCGCCCGCCCCAGCATCGCCGCCACGTGAACGCTGCCCGGCTCATGATCTCCTGCGAACATCGCCGATTCACGAGGATAGCCGTTGCGCAACGTGGCGTGACGCAGGTCAATCAAGTGCTCCGCAGCGACAGGCTCTACGACAATCTCCATGTCCGGTGATCTTAACCCCCGGCGGCGAACGCGGCACGATGCAAAACCGGACCTAGCGAACCCCCGCGCGACGGGCTAGACTGACCCACTCGATTTTCAAACGGCACCGAATCCTTTATGTCCAACTATCGCCGAAATGTCTTGGTGGGCGTGACCGTACTGGCCTCGATGGTCATGCTGGGGTGGATGATCCTGCGATTTGGCGGCTCGCTGGGCGCGCCGTTCGCCGGCAAAACCATGCCCGTGCGATTCGTCACCGAACGGGCGGACGGCCTGAGTGAAGGATCGGCCATCCTGTTTCGCGGCGTGACCGTCGGACGCGTTACCCTCGTGCAGCGCGCGACGGACCAGATTCACGTGCTCGTGAACGGCGAAGTCGACGTGGCCCCGCCCCTGCCGGCGAAACTCACCGCACGCATCCGCCAGGGCTCGATCCTGGGCAGCGGGTCGTCGCTCGTGCTGGAGGCCACCCCCGACAGCCACGGCGATCTGCAACCCAATACCGAAATCCAGGCGGATTTTGTCGGGCTGGATTTCTTCCCGCCCGAAATCAAGACGCTCAGCACCGAGCTGACCGCCAGCGTGAAGCAATTCCGCGAAGCGAATGTCGTCGGGAACATCAATGACCGCGTCGCCGAAGTCGGCCGGGTGATGGAGCAGGCGCAGCAGACGCTTAAGAGCTTTAACGACCTGGTCGGCGACCCGAAAATGCGGGCCGACGTGCAGCAGTCGCTGGCGAACATCCGTGAGGCGAGCGACAACGTGAAGCGCGTCACCGGCACCGCGGATCAGGTGGCCACCAAGCTCAGCAGTGCCGTCACCACGATCAACGACACCGCCACGCGCACGCAGGCGCACATCGACGACTTGGCCAAACTCGCCAGCGCCCGGCTGGAAGAAGCGTCGGCCAGCCTGAAGCAAGTCAGTGAAATCACCACCAAGATCAATGAAGGCAAAGGCACCGCCGGCCAACTGATCAACGACCCCAAGCTCTATGCGGGCCTGGTCGACACCACTACCGAACTGAACGCCACCATCAAAGACCTGCAGCGGCTCATCCAGCAGTGGGAACAAGAAGGCGTCTCGTTCAAGCTGAAATGAGCAGAAGAACGCGGAGTGGCTCGTGCGTTTACGCGCGGTAACGCGCTGCTCATCGGCGCGCGCCGCTCATTGTGCGGCCAACGTTCCACGTTCAACGCGTCCCGCTTTCGCCCGGCTCATTTCCCGACGGCAAACCGCTGCGTGTGCTCGCTCTTGCCGCCGGGGATCGGCTTGAGCAGGGTGATCGTCTGCCCCTGGTATTCGGTCAGATAAAGGTTGCCCGTTTTGGGGTCTTCCAGGATATCGAGCGGGTCCTGAAACTTGGTGAACCCGTCGAGGCCGGCGATGGATTCGATGACGTGGCCGGCCGGGTCCAGCCGCAGCACCAGGATATCTTTGCCGTCGCTGTACCGGGTGACGAGGATGCACCCTTCGAGCGCGCCGTTGAAGCTCTTGTCGTGATATTCGATCAAGCCGTTCGGGCTGTAGTTTTTGCCGAAGTCGTAGGCGGGGGGCTGCCAGTGGGGATCGGGCTGGGTGCCGACGGGGTATTCGGGAACTTCCATCGGATCCGGGCCGGCCGTCGGGTTGCCGCCGTTGAGGATGTATTGTCCGCGCGACGGGTTCGGATGGCCGTAATACACACCGGGCTGGATATCCAGCAGCATGTCGTCGGTCGTTTGCTTGATGTCCTTCACCGCCGGCAGGGAACCATCGGGCGGCGTGGGGGTGTTTCCCTCATTGCCGGCCGCGCCGTTGACGCCGGTGTAGAGATGGCCGTTGCTGTGGAAGAGCAGGTGGAAGCCGCTGCGGATGCCCGTCGCGTAGAGCGTCAGCGGCGCGCCGGGCGCGGCGGGGTTGTAAGTGCCGCCGTCTTCGGTCTTCACATTCAGCGGCAGCGCGGCTTTGTCGTGCGCGTCGGTCGACGAACCCAGAGCCAGCTTCGATAGATCCAATCGCAGGCAGGCGGCCGTCAGCAGGTGCTCGTGGCGATAGCCCCATTTTTTGTCGATGTCGCCGACGCTCGTGTTCGAGCCCTGGTTGAAATAGAGCGCCCCGTCCGGCCCGAAGGCGAGCTGGAAATTCAGGTGATCTTTGTATGCCCGGGGCAAACCGACGACGACGTCCTGGCATTGATCGAACTGCGGGCCGGTGAGGCGCGAGATTTTGCCGGTCCAATCGTCCGCGCCTTCGGGGCGGCCGTTCTTGATCGCGAACTGGCCGTGGCTGACCCAGAGCGAGCCGTCTGCGGAGTTGAAGGCGATCCCCGTAATCAGCCGCGGGCCGTGGTTGGCTTTGAGAATCGTCGTCACCGGCCCGCGCGGGGCGAGGGTGCCGTCGGGATTGATCTGATAGCGATAGATCATCCCCGCGAACGTGCCGGCATACAGCAGGCCGTCCGGCCCCAGGGCCAGTGTCGTGAAACGATCCTGCGGCAACTTCACGCCGGCCAGTTCCACCTTCTCAAACGCCGCCGGAAATTCCGCCTGCGAAAATTCCTTCGCCGTCGTGAACGTCATGCGATACGGATCGAAGCTCGCGCCGCTGTTGTCTTTGAGTTGATCGGTGACATCGAACTGATATTGCGTGTTGGTGTCGAGCGGATCGATCGGCTTGAGCACCACGTCATCGCCGGCCCCGGAGGTGTTTTTGCGCGACGGGATGACGGCCCCGTCGCGCGTGCGGGTGAGCATGACGCCGCCTTCCAGGGTGTT
>JBQCCH010000234.1:0-2503 GCA_051962375.1 Tepidisphaeraceae bacterium | reverse complement strand
GCGAACGGGCGAAGTTCGATGGCGACTGCTGGCGGATGCGGTCGTCGGCAGCCTGCTTTACCTGCAAACCCCGGCCGGCGGGTTTTTCCATGCATCGGGCGAGTTCGAACCGACGTTCACCGCCGAGCAGAGTTGCCCCATCCACCAGTGCCAGCCGATCCTGACGCTGCTCGCCTACACCGGTTGGAAGCACGCCGACCCGTTGCGTGCGCGGCTTGCCAGGGAAGCGATCGATCGTCACTGGGAATGGTTCCGCCACCACTGGTTCAATCGCGGCAACACGTTTCAGCATCCGACCCGC
The DNA here is from genome assembly GCA_051962375.1 of Tepidisphaeraceae bacterium. Taxonomy (GTDB): domain Bacteria; phylum Planctomycetota; class Phycisphaerae; order Tepidisphaerales; family Tepidisphaeraceae; genus RYN-431. The sequence goes on along the minus strand of JBQCCH010000234.1, from coordinate 2,202 downwards.
CTGCCCGGCTACTGCGGCGTGACGAATCAAGACCTGGTGGTCGTGGCTTGTCTCGCCGCCTACGCGCGGCAGTTCGGCGATACCGAGCGCTACGAGCGGTACGGCCGCCCGGTGCTCGATACTTATCTGAGCCCTTCCTACTACTACCCGGAAACGGGGCTCTTTGAGCGCGGCGATAAGGCCAACTTCGTCGAGCGGACGTCGTACCAATCGGTGAACGTGCCGATGCTCGCCCGCATCCACGCCGACATGCCCGACGACCGAATCCCCGGCGTGATCGACAACGTCAGTGCTCACCTCTTCGACACGATCGTCACCGGCGCGGACGGCCTGACCCATCTGGCCAACGGCGCGACGACCGATCCGGTTGATAAATCGCGCGTGCTGGAGTGGGTTCAGACGCCGCACTCATTTACCAGCTACTTCACGCTCTTACGGGTGATGCGCACGTATGCCGAACGACACGGCGACACCGCCCGGCTGACGCAGTGCGACGCGCTGGAGCGCACCATCCAAGCTTACGTCTTCGCCGACGGCTCTACGCCGACATCGCTCGGCGGGGCCGACCCGTTGTTCACGGTCGGCTCGCGATGCGAATACGTGTGGCTGTACCTGATCGACCGGCTGGGCGACCGCCTGCGTTCGCCGCGGCCGGTGACGCTTCCGCGGCTGAAACGCGTTTGCGGGAATGTGACGTTTTTATCCGACGCGACGCACTGGGCGCTGTACCGCGACGGCGTGCGCGCTTTCGCGGGCATCAAGCGGGAGCCAAACGCCATTGCGATCGGCCCGAGTGAACCGTTGGTGGATTTTGACGCCGCCCGTTTCGACGAGCCCGACGTTCTTGAGATTCTATAGGAGCTTGAGCATGGCCTTTCGTAAATCGTTAACCGTTTGTTTTCTTGCATCAATCGTCACTGGCGCCTACGCCGCCGAGCGCGTGTACACGCCGGCCGTCAAACCGGGCGAGAACCCTGCCGCCGTGGCTTCGCCGCGGGATGACTGGTACCGGGGCGTGCAGGCGAAGTTCGACAAGTACGGCAACAAGCCCGCCGACATTGTGTTTGACGGCGATTCGATCACTAACCGCTGGGAAACGACCGGCAAGGCCGTTTGGGCGGAACAATTTGCGAAGCGTGCCGCCGACTTCGGCATTGAGGGCGATCGGGTTGAGAACGTCCTGTGGCGTCTGAGCAAGGGGCAAGTCGACGGCATCAACCCGAAGGTGGTGGTGCTGATGATCGGCACGAACAACACCGGCCGCGATAGCGCGGAGCAGATTGCCGACGGAATCAAGAAGACCGTCGACGAGTACCTGAACCGGTGCCCGCGCGCTCATCTGATCCTGATGAGCGTTTTCCCCCGCGCATTCAAGCCGAACGATCCAGCGCGGCTGAAGGTCGTTGCCATCAACAAGTCGTTGGCGGCGATCCGGAATGACCGCGTTGACCTGGTGGACATCGGTCCAAAGCTCACGCAGCCCGATGGCGTCATCAGCCCGCAGATGATGCCCGACGCCGTCCACCCGACGGCCGCCGGGTACAAAATATGGGCCGATGCGCTGGCGCCGTACCTGGAGAAGTATCTCAAGTAACGCAATCCGCCTGCCCGCACGACTGCGGCAGCCGGCGTTCAGGCCTTGCGACGGCGGGTCAACGCCAAGGCTCCCACGACTGCCAGCCCCGCCAGGCTCGCCGGCTCGGGCACCGCAACCACCGACAAGATGCCGGTGGAATTGGTGAATTGGTATTCTCGATCCGGGGCGATGGCTTTGCTCCAGGATGCGTTGCCGGCGTCCTGGGTGAAACCGAGCAACGCAAACGTCGACAGGTAGTTGACCGTTCCGGCATTGCTGATGAGGGTCCAGGAATTGCCGACGTCGGTGACGGCGCCGCTGGTGTCGATCGCGAAATTGCCAGCAAGCGAAAGCGTCGCTCCGCTGCTGACGGTGATGCCGTTGTTCACGCCGTTCGCGCCGATGACGAATTGAAGCTGCGCCCCGTTGGCCAGCGTCAGCGTGCCTTGCGAAACCGTGGTATCGCCGGTGTAGCTGTTGGCGGTATTGCTGAGCGTGAGGGTCCCGCCGCCGGTCTTGGTGAGTCCGCCTGTGCCGGACAAGACGCCGCTGAGGGTGATATTCGAGTCCGAACCGCCAGCGGTCGCGGCGCGGATGCCGGCATTGCCGCTCAACGTGATGTTCGG
>JBQCCH010000233.1:0-6031 GCA_051962375.1 Tepidisphaeraceae bacterium | reverse complement strand
TTTCGGCCGGTGCAGTCCCTTCCACACGATTCCGCTTAGCAGCGCCAGCGTCACGATCATCGAGATCGACAAAAACCACCGGCGATTCACCGTCGTCTCGGGCGTCAATTGCGGCCCCATCGACCAGACCGGCAGCAGCACCGAATCCGTCGCACTCGCCGGCTGCAGCGCGTCGGGCCGGCCGCCGTAGACGTTGTCCCCGTTCACCCCCACGTACGGCGAGACCATGAAATGCACGGACCCGTCCGTGTACAGCACATTTTCGCCGTCCCGCTCGTGGTTCGGACTGTTGTCGATGCGCAGCGGGTCGGGGCTCGCCTGCGTGGTGGCGGTCGTGATTTTTTCGCCCGGATTCAGGTCGGCCGCCAGCACGAATTCCACCGGCAGCCGCTCGCGAAAGTGATCCAGCGAATACCCCGCCGACACAGCCTTCGTGTCGGGATACATGTTGGCGAAGGAATAATTGAGGTTCAGGCGCGATCGAAAGTTCGATCGCTGCTTCACCCCCGCGCGATCATACGACGCCGCCTGCCCGTACCCGTTGCTCTGGGCCGCCGGGCAGATGAAGAGCGTCGGCTGCAGGTCCATCGTGCGGGCGAGCAGAAACGGGCTGGCCGTCAGGTCATTCGGTTGCGGCCCCTGATCGGCGAAGGGGTCGGGCGCGTCGGGCTGCGTGTAAGCCGCCAAGGGCGCGTCCGGCGTGTAGCGGGTCCGCGGAAACTGTCCCTGGTACACCCCTTCATACATCACCAGCGATTGGGCGATCTGCTGCAGATTCTTCGCGCAGGCGACGACTTTCACGTCCGCCTGCGCCTGCTGCCGCGCTGCCACCGTCAGGCCCAGAATCGCCACGCCGCAACCGATGCTCGTCAACAGGTCAATGAATCGAAACGTGCTCATCGAGCAGTACGGTAGTGACGCCACCGCACGAACGCCACCACCACGCGCCAAATCGGTTGAAGCGAGAACAGCACGGCAATAAACGACCATTTGATCCGCACCCAGAACCCCGCCGGATCGCCCGGCAACGGGTCGGTGCTGATTTCAAAACCGATCGTTTTCAGGACCGAAGGTTCCCACCCATCGATGATCCCATGCGCGAATCGGCTGTGGTACGACCACCCCGGACCCGACCGCCGCAGCCCCGCCGCCGATGCAGAGCCGCGCACCAGAATCCGCCCGTACACCGAACTGATGGTGATGACGCCATCGGGCGCGCGCCATTGCAGCGTGTCGTCGAACAAACCGCTGCGGTGATCCATCGCCAGACTGAAACAGACCACGATCACGCACAGCCAGGCGATGATCCGCCCCGCATGCTTGCGAATGCCCGCCTGCCCGAACGGCTCTTCATCCGGGGCCGGCAGGTCAGGGTGCGGAACTTCCGACTCCTGGACCGTCATCGATGCGTAACGTGATGCGACAGGCGACACTACAAATTATACGTTGCGTCCTGCGACGCGGATCAACCCACTTTGTCGGTTGGTCCGTCGCCGGGCAGTTGCAGCGTCCCCACGAGATCGGACAAGCGTTCCACGCCCACTTTCGCCAGATAGTCGTTCAGGCCGACGCAGATTTTGTTCGGCGTCGCCGGGTCGACGAACAGGGCCGTCCCAATGCTCACCGCCGACGCGCCCGCCAGCACGAATTCCACCGCATCCTGCCAGAATTGCACGCCCCCCATGCCGATGATCGGCGTGCCGGTGCTGCGTGCGATATTGCGATACACCCGGCTCACCAGGTGCAGGGCGATCGGCTTAATCGCCGGCCCGGACAAGCCGCCCGTCACATTCGCCAGCCGCGGCCGCTTCTTCCAGATGTCGATCGCCATCGCGGTGAACGTATTGACCAGCGACAGGATGTCGGCCCCGCCCTCGATCGCACCGCGGGCCGTCAGGACGATGTCCTCCACGTTCGGCGAAAGCTTCACGATCAGCGGCTTGTGCGGCAGCACGTTTTTCACTTCCCGCACCAGCTCCCGCAGCCGGCTCGGGTCGGTGCCGAACGTCAGCCCGTCTTTCACGTTCGGGCACGACACGTTCAACTCCACCGCCGCCACTTCGCCCAGCCCGTCCATCGCAGCGCACGTTTCGACATAATCATCAGTGCTGTGGCCGGCGACGTTCACGATCACCGGGCAGGGCATCGTGCGGATGACCGGCAGCTTTTCGGTCAGAAACCGCTCCAGCCCCACGTTCGCCAGACCGATCGCATTCAGCATGCCCGCGCGGGTTTCCACGATCCGCGTCGGCTCATTGCCCGGCCGCTCGTGCCGCGTGATCGACTTGGTCACGAACCCGCCCAACTGCGACAGGTCCATGAAATCGGCGTATTCCGTCGCATACCCGCAGGTGCCGGAGCACGTCAGCGTGGGATTCGACAACTTCAAACCGGCGAGAGTGATGGAAAGATCGGGCATGGATCGGAAACATTAAACGGCAGAAACGATTACGACGCCAGCGCGAGCCGCCGCGCGGCAGGGAGACAACGCCATCGAGCCCCGCGCGGGGCGATTCCCGGATCGCCGTTCTTCATCGCGGGCTCGCCCCCAAGGCACGCGGAAATTGTAGGGAAAATCGCGAGGTTCCGGAAGATCAAAACTTCCGATCCAGCAGCCGATACTGGATCGCTTCGGCCACGTGCGATTCGTTGATCTGCGATGCCCCCTCCAGGTCCGCAATCGTGCGAGCCACACGCCGCACCTTGTCGTACGCGCGGGCGCTCAGGCCCATCTCATACATCGCCTGCTTCATCAACAACAGGCACGTCTCGCTCATCTCGCAGGCAGACTGCAATTGCCGGGTGGTCATGCGGGCGTTCGTCGTGCTGTCGCCAAACCGCCGATGCTGAATCGCCCGCGCCTGTTGCACGCTGGCGCGCATCGTGGCGCTGTCCGTTCCTTTTTGCTTGCCGGTCAATTCCCGGTACGGGACGGCGGGCACTTCGATGTGGTTGTCGATCCGATCCAGCAGCGGCCCGGAGAGCTTGGCCATGTATTTCTGGCGGGCGCGAGGATCGTCACCGGCATGGCCCGATTGCGTCGGGTTCATCGCCGCCACCAACATGAAATTCGCCGGAAATTTCACCGATCCGTGCACCCGCGCGACCGTCACTTCGCCCCCTTCCAGCGGCTGCCGCAACATTTCCAGCACATATCGCTGAAACTCCGGCAGCTCATCCAGGAACAAAATGCCATGATGGGCCAACGACACTTCCCCGGGCTTCGGAATCGTCCCGCCGCCGATCAGCGCCTGCGCCGTCGCGCTATGATGCGGCGTGCGCACCGGCCGCTCGTCCATCAACGCCACTTCATCCGGCAACAACCCCAGGGCCGAGTAAATCCGCGTGGTTTCGAGCGATTCACTCCGCGTCAACGGCGGCAGAATCGCCGCGAGCCGCGTCGCCAACATCGTCTTGCCCGTGCCCGGCGGACCGATCATCAAGACGTTGTGCGCCCCCGCGGCGGCGATCGTCAGCGCCCGCTTGACCGCCTCCTGACCGCGCACGTCGGCAAAATCCAGGGGCGACGTCAACTGCGATTGCGCGTACGGATCGCCGTTCAATTCAAACGGCTCCAGTTCCGCCAATTCGCTCAAAAACGACACCGCCTGCGTCAAGGTCGTCACCGGGATGACATCGATCCCCTCCACGACGGCCGCCTCGCGCGCGTTTTCCTGCGGCACGATCACGCCTTTGAATTGCTTCGCCTTGGCGAGCATCGCCAGGGACAAGGCGCCCTTGATCTTTCGCACGCGCCCGTCCAGCGCCAATTCGCCGGCAATCAGGTAATCCTTGTGCCTGTCCGAATTGAGCCCCCCCGTCGCCCGCAGCAGGCCGATCGCGATCGGCAGGTCGAGCGCGGGGCCCTCCTTGCGCACGTCGGCGGGCGCCAGGTTGATCAAAATCCCGTGGGCTGCGTATTGAAACCCGCTGTTGATGATCGAGCGACGCACCCGCTCGATCGATTCCTTCACCGCCGTCTGCGCCAGCCCGACGATCGTTGTCTTGCTCATCCCCTGCTTCGTGACGTCGCACTCGATCTCGCACAGCAGCGGATCGATCCCCACCAAGACGAACGAATGAATCCGCGCGAGCATGGGCCAAAGTGTAGTGTCCGACCCGCCGGGCGAAAAATTTCGACAAACCCTGTATCAATGGCCGATCCAGTGGGACCGATCCACTGGCGACGGGCGCCTCCCGCCGCGCGGTGCGGGCGGTCAGGCGTGGCGATAAGTTCTTTGGTTTTGGGATTCCTGCGTTATGGCGTTCAGGGTGGCGGCCTCTATAATCCCGTCGGCCGTGAACGGGACGGCTCTTCCATTAAGGACGGAGTAACTTGATATGAAATTGAAGTGCGTTTCCGCCTTGGCGCTGGCCGCCAGCCTCGTTGCGATCAGCGGTTGTGCCGACGACGGCGAATCCCGTTTCGATCCGCGCGGCCTGGGCAACAACGAACGGGGCGCGTCCCACAACTACACCGCCGAGCCCCTGCGCCCCCTGCCCACCACCCTGCGCAGCCAATACATGCCCGGCCAGCAGAATGACCCGAACACGCCCAAGGAAGAGCCGGTTCACAAAAATCTCGTCCCGCCCGGCGATGTCGTGCGGCTCTCGCTCCGGGAGATCGAACAACGCGCCGTCGCGAACAACCTGAACGTCCAGGTCAGCGGCTATAACCCCGGCATCGATGAAACCTCCGTCACCGAGGCCGAAGCCCGGTTCGATCCGGAAGCCTTCGGCGGCGTCACCTACACGCACGCCCGCGGCCCGCTCGGACAGTTCGCCGCCGACAACAGCGACCAACTCCAGTTCCAGGCCGGCCTGCGTCAGCAACTCCCCAGCGGCGGACAAGTCGAACTCGCTTACACGCCGACGCACGTTCACTTTCTCGGCGCTGACAACAGCCTGAATGCCGGCCCCCAGTCGTTCTGGACGTCACAGGTCCAACTGCAACTGACCCAACCCCTGTTGCAGAACTTCGGCAACGCCGTCAACCACGCCCGCATCGTCATCAACCGGCTCAAGCAGCGCGTCACGCTGCTCGATTTCCGCCACGATGTCGAAGACCTCGTCAAAAACGTTGAGCAAACCTACTGGCAGCTCGTGCAGGCCCGCCAGAACCAGATGATCCTGGAGCGCCTCCTGCAGCGCACGCTCGACACCGCCGACATCGTCTCCAAGCGGTTCGGCCAGGACGTGACGCTCGAGCAGATCAGCAACTCGGTCTCGCGCGTCGAAACCGCTCGTGCCGACCTGATCCGCGCGCGGCAGCGTGTGAAAGACCTGTCGGACCAGCTCAAGGGATACATGAACGATGCCGAGTATCCCATCGGCTCGCAGTTGCTGATCCTCCCGAGCGATCAGCCGGTCGAAGTGCCGATTTCTTTCGACATGACCGACACGGTCAACACCGCCCTGGCCAATCGTTACGACCTCGGCCAGCAGCAGCTCCGCGTGGATTCGGCCGGCGTCGCGCTTGAAGTCGCCAAGAACAACAAGCTCCCGCAGCTCAATCTCGTCGGCAACATCGGCAACACGGCAGGCGGCATCTACCAGCCCAACACCACCGTCGCCGGCATCGACCAATCGTTCGGCAGCGGCTTTAACGACCTATTCAACAGCAACCGATTCAGCTACTCCGTCGGCCTGCAGTTCACCCAGAAGCTCGGCAACCGCGAAGCCAACGCCATCTACCGCCGGGCGCAATTGCAACGCCAGCAGGCGATCACGCAGTATCAGCAGTTGATCGAACAGGCCACGCTCGAGGTGAAAGTCGCCCAGCGTGAAGTCGAAACTCGCTGGCAGCTGATTGCCCAGACCCGCTCCGCCCGCTTCGCGGCGGCCAAGGCGCTGGAAGTCATCGAAACCCTCGCCCGTGGCGGCGAACCGCTCCGCCCCGACTTCGTCGAACGCGAACTGCAGCGCCAACAAGACCTCGCCAACGCCGAACAAGCTGAAGCCGAAGCCGTCGCCGGCTACAACATCGGCATCGCCGACCTGGAGCAGAAAAAAGGGACGATCCTTCGCTACA
>JBQCCH010000232.1:0-12364 GCA_051962375.1 Tepidisphaeraceae bacterium | reverse complement strand
TTCGCGTCGGCCGGCACGTGCAGGGTGTTGGGATCGAGCGGGTACAGCTTGATCCCCGACCAGTACGATCCCAGCACCAGCCACGGCTGGCCCTGCGCGTCGGTGATGAAATTCGGGTCGATCGCGTTCCAATCGTCCCCCTTGTGCGATTCGATGACCGCGCTGCCGGAGTCTTCCCAGCGATAATTCGGGTCGGCCGGGTCGAGCGTGCGATTGAACGCCACGCCGATGACGGACGCATTCGTTCCGAACCGTGAGCCGCTGTAAAATAGCTGGTATCGCCCCTTGAAATAGCTCAGGTCGGGCGCCCACAGGTCGCGAATCTCCGGATGGTTTGCGTGAATCCAGTCGGGCATGTGCGCAAAAGCGTCCGGCTGCGTTTGCCAGTGGATCAGGTCGTTTGATTCCATCGTGCGGATCAGCCCGCGCGTGCCGTAACAGTAATAGGTGTTGCCCTGGCGGATGAGGCAAGGGTCATGCGCCGCCGGCGAGACGACGCTCGGCTGGGTGGACGCCAGCGCTTGCAGCAGAAGAACGAACGCGACACGGAGGGGCATCGGCCCGAGTGTAGCGTCAATGGGCCGGGTTCGCCCCGACCGGCTTGCCCCCGACCGGCTCGCCCGCGACGGGCCAGCCCTGCGGGTCCCACGTCAGTGGACGAATCTGCACCCGCGGCGGCGGACGGTCGCCGGCGTCGGCGTCGTAATAGTGGTATGCCAGCAGATCGCGATCCCCATCGTGCATCACTGCGCAATGCCCCGGCCCGCGCACGTTGCCGGTGGATTTCAGCACCAGCGTGGCGTTACCCTGCATCATCGGCTTCCCATCCCGATCGACATACGGCCCCGTGATCGCGCGCGACCGGCCGACGCGGATGTTGTACGTGCTCTTGACCCCCGCGCTGCCGTGGTCGAACGACACGAACAGGTAATACCACCCGTCATGCTGAAACAGGAACGGCGCTTCGATCGCCCCGCCCCCGCGGCTGGCAAGGGCGTACTGCTTCGCGTCGGCCGGCACATGCAGGGTCTTGGGGTCGAGCTTGTACAGCTTGATCCCCGACCAATACGACCCCAGCGCCAGCCAGGGTTGGCCCTGCGCGTCGACGATGAAATTCGGGTCCAGCGCGTTCCAGTTGTCGCTCTTGTGCGATTCGATGACCGCGCTGCCGGAATCCACCCAGCGATAGTTCGGGTCGGCCGGGTCGAGCGTGCTGTTGAATGCGACGCCGATCACCGACACGTTCGTCCCAAAGTGCGACGCCGTGTAGAACAGCTGATACCGCCCGTTGAAATAGCTCAAATCCGGCGCCCAGAGGTTGCGGATCTCGGGGTATTTGGTGTGAATCCACTCGGGCATCGTGGGGAACACGTCTTGATCGAGTTTCCAATGCACGAGGTCTTTGGATTCCATGGTCCGCACGAGGTCGCGCGTGCCGTAGCAGTAGTAGGTGTCGCCCTGGCGCATCAGGCAAGGGTCCCGCGCCGGCGGACTGACCGGGGCCGGCTGGGTGGCGGCGAGCATCAACAACGACGTGACGAGAGGGGCGAGCATGCCCTGCAGTCTAGCGGAAACCGTCCGCAATGTTTTCTGGTATCATTCGCGGAATGTCGGCTCGTTTTGACATCATCGTGATCGGCGGCGGCCACGCGGGGGCGGAGGCGGCCTGGGCGGCGTCGCGCCTGGGGGCCCGCGTTGCGCTGGTGACGATGGACGACACCAAGATCGGCGCGATGAGCTGCAACCCCGCGATCGGCGGGCTGGCCAAGGGGCAGATGGTGCGGGAGATCGACGCGCTGGGCGGCCTGATGGGATTGGCCACCGATGCGACGGGCATTCAGTTCCGCATGCTCAACCGCAGCAAGGGCGCTGCCGTCTGGGGGCCCCGGGCGCAGTGCGACAAATACAAATATGCGGCCGAGGTCCAGCGATTGCTCGGCACGTGCCCGAACCTGTCGATCGTGCGGGGCGAGGTGGCAGACCTTGAAGTGGGCGAGTCGGTGAGTCGGCAAGTCGTGGATGAAAGTCCGTCTCACGACTCGCCGCCTCGCGTGCTCGCCGCGATCAAGGGCGTTCGTCTCGCCGATGGGACGACGCTCGCCTGCCGGGCCGTGATCGTGACGACGGGCACGTTCCTCCGGGCGTTGATTCACACCGGCGAATCCCAAACCGAAGGCGGTCGAGTGGGCGAGCAGGCCGCCCGGGGGCTTTCCGGCTTCCTGAAGCGCCTGGGCTTGTCGGTCGGTCGACTGAAGACCGGCACGCCCCCGCGGCTCAGCGCAGCATCGATCGACTTCTCCCGCTTCGATCCCCAATCCGGCGACGAGCGGCCGATGCCGTTCTCGTATCTGCATGACTATGCGCCCGAAAATGCCGATCCGACCCGCACCCACGGCTTCGTCCCGCCGCTGCCGCAGGTGCAGTGCTACCTGGCCCATACCAACGAACACGTCCACGAATTGATCCGCGCCAACCTGCACCGGGCGCCGATGTATTCCGGGCAGATTCAGTCGACCGGCCCGCGGTATTGTCCGAGCATCGAGGACAAGGTTGTGCGGTTTTCGGAAAAGGAATCGCACCAGATCTTCCTTGAGCCCGAAGGGCTCGACACCGACGAGATTTATTGCAACGGCATCAGCACCTCGCTCCCGGCCGACGTGCAGGAGCCGTTGATCCGGTCGATCGCCGGCCTCGCCGATGCAAAGGTGCTCCGGTGGGGGTACGCGGTCGAGTATGACATGGTCTGGCCGAGCGAAATTCGCTCGACGCTGGAAACCAAAAAAGTCGCCGGCCTGTTTCTTGCGGGCCAAATCAACGGCACCAGCGGCTATGAAGAAGCGGCCGCCCAGGGGCAGGTGGCGGGCATCAACGCGTTCCGCTACGTCACCACGGGCGTTGCCGACTTCACCTTGCGGCGCGATCAGGCGTACATCGGCGTGCTGATTGATGACCTGGTCACCAAGCCGCCCATCGAGCCTTATCGCATGTTCACCAGCCGCGCCGAACACCGGCTGCTGCTGCGCAACGACAACGCCGACTTGCGCCTCACCGAGATCGGCCGATCGATCGGCCTGGTCGACGACGCCCGCTGGGCCGCCTTCACGCGAACGCGCGACCGCATCGCCGAGACGACGCAGACGCTGAAGTCGGTCAAAATCGACGGTGTCACCGCGTTCGACTGGCTGCGCCGACCGGACGAAGACTGGGACACCCTCGCCCGGCGGTGGGGCGATCGCCGCACGCAAACCGGCGACGCCGCCGGCCTGCCCAACCCGGGCGCCTTCGCCGAGGTGGGTTTCCGCGTCGCGACGGCCATCAAATACGAGGGGTACATCGCCCGGCAGGATCAGGCGATCGAGCGGTTCGCCAAGCTCGAAGAAAAACTGATCCCCGCCGACTTCGATTACGCGCGGGTCGTCGGCCTGCGGAACGAAGCCCGCGCCAAGCTGGCGCATTTCACGCCCCGCTCCATCGGGCAGGCCCTGCGGATCAGCGGGATCACGCCCGCCGACGTCACCGTGCTGGCCGTCGCGCTGGGGCGGGCGCCGTCACCGGGCGTTCAGGACCGGGTTGGTTAAGTTTTCATAAATCACTTGCTCCCGCCCGGGGGATGAGTAGGCTGCTGCGTCGGAATTCCACGCATGACCGTCGCGACGGCCCCCAAACCCAGCCGCCCTCCGCAGGCCCAGACCGGCGCCGCGCCGCTCGATCCGCGCCCCATCATCCAGGCGAAAAACGTCAGCGTCTTCTACGGCGAATTTGAAGCGATCAAGAAGGTCTCGCTCGAAGTCGCCCGCCATGAAGTGCTGGCCCTGATCGGTCCCAGCGGGTGCGGCAAGAGCACGTTCTTGCGGTCGATCAACCGGATCAACGACCTGATCCCCGGCTGCCGGGTTGCCGGCGAACTGAGCATCGGCGGCCAGGACATCTACGGGCCCAGGATCGACCTGGTCACCCTCCGCCAGCAGGTGGGGATGGTTTTCCAGAAGCCCAACCCGTTTCCGAAATCGATTTACGAAAACATCGTCTTTGCGCCGAAGTTAAAAGGCGTTCGAAAGAAGTCGGAGCTGGACGCCCTGGTCGAAGACAGCCTTCGCAAGGCGGCCATCTGGGACGAAGTGAAAGACCGCCTGCACGCCAGTGCCCAGGGGCTGTCGGGCGGTCAGCAACAGCGCTTGTGCATCGCCCGGACGTTGGCGACGCAACCGTCGATCCTGCTCATGGACGAGCCGTGCTCGGCCCTTGACCCGATCGCGACGGCGAAGATCGAAGACCTGATCGTCGAGCTGAAGTCGCTCGTCACCGTGGTCATCGTCACGCACAACATGCACCAGGCCGCCCGCATCAGCGACCGGACTGCGTTTTTCTACCTGGGCCAGTTGATCGAGTGTGATCAGACCGGAACGATTTTCACCAACCCTTCGAACAAACAGACCGAAGACTACGTCACCGGCCGATTCGGGTGAACGGGCAACTTGAGGGACGCGGCATATGGCGCACCATTTCATCGATCTTCTGGATGCCCTGCGCGGCCGGGTCGCTCGCATGACCGCCCTCGTGCAGGACATCGTCGAAAAAAGCGTCGAGTCAGTCATCCATCTTGACCTGAAGCTCGCCCAGGAAGCGCACGAGTGCGACAACCGGATCGACGAAGAAGAAGTGAACATCGAGCACGCCGCCATCGACTTGCTCGCCCGCTACCAGCCGGCCGCCATCGACTTGCGGCTGATCACGACCATCATCAAGGTCAACAGCGATTTCGAACGCATCGCCGACTGCGCCGTCAACATCGCCGACCGCGTGCCGCTGCTGCACAAAATGGGCGATTACATCGTCAGCACCGACCTGAAGCTGATGGCCAACACCACCGTCAGCACGCTCCGCGAAACCATCAGCGCGTTCAACATGAACGACATCGAGCTCGCCAAGCACGTGCTCAAAAGCGACGAAGTGCTCGATGCACTGTATCACCAGATCATCACCGAATCGCTCAGCAGCCTGGAAAACGAGCACAAGGCCAACCGCGATCTGTCCACGATCATGATGGCCAAGAACCTGGAGCGGATCGGCGATCACTGCACGAATGTCGCCGAAGACATCGTTTACGTGCAAAGCGGCCGGATCATTCGGCACTTGCACGCGGTCTGATTTCGCCCGGTTCGCCGGCGTCCCTCGCATTCCCCACGCAAACGCGGCCCACCCGGCCGCGTTTTGCTTTTTTTCCTTGACCGAATCCGCCTTCCCCTGTATTTAACTAACAGGTTATTTAACCAAGAAGTTTATCAATGCATTCGGATCTCAGTCAAACCTTCGCCGCGTTAGCCGATCCGACGCGGCTGGCGATTCTTTCGCGGCTCGCCCAGGGGGAGGCGAGCGTCAACGAACTGGCCGAGCCGTTTTTGGCGCGCATGTCATTGCCGGCCGTCACCAAGCATCTGAAGGTGCTGGAAAAGGCGGGCCTGATCACCAAGGGACGCGACGCCCAGCGCCGCCCCTGCCGGATCAATGCCGACGCCCTCAAGCCCATCGCCGATTGGACTGAGACTTATCGCGTGCTGTGGGAAGAGCGATTCGATCGGCTCGACGCCTACTTAAAGACCGTCACCGCCCAATCCCGCCCGGCCCGGAAGCGCCGGGCCGCTCGAAAAAAGACCAACCCTTGAAAGGAAGCTCCGATGCCCGCTGACAAATCGAACGAAATTCGCCTGATCCGCGTGTACGACGCGCCGCTGAAGGCGGTCTGGGATGCCTGGACCGATCCGAAGCAGGTCGCCCAGTGGTGGGGCCCGCGCGGGTTCACGATCACCACCCACCACAAAGACCTGCGGCCGGGCGGCACCTGGGTCTACACCATGCACGGGCCGGACGGGGTCGATTATCCGAACAGCACGCTCTATCACGAGGTGCAAAAGCACGCGAAACTCGTCTACGACCACGGCGGCAGCGAGGGTCGGCCGCCGCTGTTTCGCGTGACCGTGCTGTTCGCAGCCTTGCCCGACGGCAAAACGCAGATGGACATGACGATGAGCCTCGCCACCCCGGAGGCGGCCGCCGAAACGCGAAAGGTCATCAAAAAGCACGGCGGCAACTCCACCTGGGACCGGCTGGCCGAGTTCCTGGAAAAAGAAGCGTCGGGCAAAGAGCGATTCGTCATCGCCCGCGCGTTCGATGCCCCGCAGGCGGTGCTGTTCGACCTGTGGGCGCAGCCCGAGCACCTGGCGCGCTGGCTTCCGCCGACCGGGTTCAACATGCAGTTCCTCAACGCCGACATCCGGCCTGGCGGGCGCTCGACCTACGTGATGTTCAACGGCCCGACCCCCGGCGAATCGGCGGTGAAGATGTTCGGCTGCTGCACGTATCACCAGATCGATCGACCGACCACGCTGGTGTACGACCAGCAGTTTTGTGACGAGCAGGGGAGGATCACGCGACACCCGCACGCCCCCACCTGGCCGGCCAGCATGCGGACCACGGTGACGTTCGCCGCCGAAGGGCCGGGCGTCACCCGGGTGACCGTCGCCTGGGAGCCGGGCGAGGGCGCAACGCCTGAAGAAATCAAGACCTTCGTCGAGGCGCGGGGCGGCATGACGCAGGGGTGGACCGGCTCGTTCGACAAGCTCGAATCGCTCCTGGCGGCCGGATAACGCGGTTTTTCCGAACATTCCGAACACCGCCGCCCCTGATTTGTCGGGGGCGGCGTTTTAATGGACCGGCGACGCGATGCTAATTCCGTGCTAACAAATCCGGCCTACTGTTTTCGCGTCATCGCAGCCCGGTTCGGGGCCGCGGACTGAGTTCAGGTTACGAAGGAGAAACGAATGCTTGGATTGCTGAATAAGACGGTGCTTTCGATCGCGTTGATGGGTTCCAGCCTCGCCCTGGCCGATGTGCGGATTCAGGGGGCGGGCTCCAGCTTCGTCAACCCGATCATGCAAAAGTGGGTCACCGAATACCAGAAGGCCCACCCCGACATCAAGATCGATTACCAATCCATCGGTTCGGGCGGCGGCATCAAGTCGATCACCGAAAAGACCGTCGATTTCGCCGACTCCGACGCTCCGCTTTCCAAGAAGCAGCAGGAAGCGCTCGGCGGCAAAGGCCTGGAAATCCCCTGCACCGCCGGCGCGGTCGTGATGGCTTACAACCTGCCGGGCGTGAGCGGCGACCTGAAGCTCACCGGCGAAGTCATCGCCGCCATGTTCGATGGCAAGATCAACAAGTGGAATGACTCGAAAATCACCGAACTGAACCCCGGCGTGAACCTCCCGGACATGGCCGTCACCCCGTGCTGGCGCACCGACGGCAGCGGCACGAACTTCGTCTTCACCAACTACCTCGGCACGCAGAGCGAAGACTTCAAGGAAAACGTCGGCATGGGCATGCAGGTGAAGTGGCCCGTCGGTCAGGGCGGCAAGGGCAATGACGGCGTGACGGCGGCCGTCCAAGGCACGCCCGGCGCGATCGGCTACATCGAATTGAACTTCGCCCTGTCGAACCACATCCCCTTCGCCCTGCTGAAAAACAAGGAAGGCAAGTTCGTCAAAGCCTCTCCGGAAACCGTCTCCGCCGCCGGCGCCGGCGCGGTCGACAAAATGAACAAGCGTCTGGCGGTCGGCATCTGGAATCAGCCGGGCGACGACGCGTACCCGATCGCCTCGTTCACCTATCTGGTGCTCTACAACGACTTGAGCAACATCCAGGATGACCAAAAGGCCCAGGCCCTGAAGGATTTCCTGATGTGGGTCGTCTCCGAAGACGGCCAGAAGCTGGACCTGGACCTGCAGTATTCGCCGCTGGCCTCCACGGTGCAGGAAAAGGCCAAGGCCGCCGTCGCCAGCCTCACCCATAACGGGCAGGCGATCAAATAAGACCCCCGGGATCGACAATTCGGCCCCCTCCCGCCGACGCGCGGGAGGGGGCTCGATGTCTTGATCGATTCCTGTCGTGACGTCTGCTCCGCTTGCGGTTAACCTATCCGCCTCTCGAACTGACGAGTCCGGCTGAATGTCGCAATCGCTGACCGCTCCTCCGACCGAAGCTCCGGCTTTCCCCTCCCTGGTTCGCGCGCGCAAACGTTACGTCAGCGGCGACAAGCTGCTGGCGCTGGCGGCGCGACTGTCGGCCCTGTTTATGCTGCTGATGCTGGCGGCCTTGCTGTTTGTGCTGATCCGGGCGGCGCTGCCTTCGATCCACGCCTTCGGGCTCAAGTTCCTCACCACCCGCGAGTGGCGGCCGAACGAGCTTGAGCAGCCCATGCGCGATGCCGCGGGCAAAATCGCCTACGACGAAGACGGCAACATGCTCACGCAGACGCTGCCGGCCGTCTTTGGCGCAGCGCCCGTGATTTTCGGCACGGCCGTCAGCTCGTTCCTGGCGCTGATTTTCGCCATCCCGCTCAGCTTCGGGGCGGCCTTGTTCCTGATTCGCATCGCGCCGGCGCGCTTGGCGGCGCCGGTGTCGTTCCTGATCGAATTCCTGGCGGCCATCCCCTCGATCGCGTACGGCATCTGGGGGCTCTTTGTGATGTGCCCCTTTTTGCAGCAATACGTCGAACCCGCGATGGCCGACATCGCTCGGCACGTGCCGGGGCTGGGGTGGATGCTCCTGGACAGCCAGGGCCGCGAACTGGGCCTGACCGGACGCGACATGCTCGCTGGCGGGGCGATCCTGGGGATCATGATCCTGCCGATCATCACCGCAATCGCCCGCGACGTGCTCGCGGCCGTCCCGCGGGCGCAGATCGAAGGCACCCTCGCCCTGGGGGCGACGTGGTGGCAAAGCGCCAAGCAGATGCTGGTCTATTCCAAGGCGGGCCTTTTCGGCGCGGTGATGCTGGGCCTGGCCCGGGCCGCCGGTGAAACGATGGCCGTCACCATGGTCATCGGCAACAACAACCAGATCCAGGCCTCCCCGTTCGCCCCCGCGCAGACGATGTCGTCCCTGCTCGCCAACGAATTCGCCGAAGCCCACACCGAAATCCAACGCTCGGCCCTGATCGAAGTCGCGCTGATCCTGCTCGTGATGTCGCTGCTGTTTAACATCGTCGCCCGGTACCTGGTGGTGGGACGGACCGCGAGAACAAGATGAGAACCGGCTGAGTTTAGAACCGGCTGAGTCGAGAAAACCGCTCAACCCGTTCACGACGCAATATCGATCATGGCACTCACCTCCTACGAACGCATCAGCCGAACCCAAAGCGCCGTCGCCTACGCGCTGGCGGTCGCGTTTACGGCGATCATCATCCTGCTGCTGGTGCTGGTGACGGGTTACCTGCTGAGCATCGGGTTCGGCTCGCTCAGTTGGTCATTCTTCACCGAAGTCCCCAACGGCAACATGCACGGCAACGTGGGGGGCATGAAGCACGCGTTGATCGGCACGGTCATCCTGATCGCCGCCGCCAGCGCGGTGGGCATTCCGGTGGGCATGCTGACGGGGGTGTATCTTTCGGAATACGAAGCCGCCTCCTGGCTCGCGACGCCGGTGCGATTCGTCTCGGATGTGCTCAGCGGCGTGCCGTCCATCGTGGTGGGCATCCTGGGATATGAACTGCTCGTGCGGCCGCTGGGGCATTACAACGGCTGGGCGGGGGCGGCGGCGCTGGCGTTCATCATGATCCCGATCGTCGCCCGCACGACCGAAGAAATGCTGCGCCTGGTCCCGCAAAATTACCGCGAAGCGTCCATCGGCCTGGGCGCCACCAAGGCCGAGACCATCCTGCAGGTGGTGATCCCGGCGGCGACGGGTTCGCTCGTCACCGGCATCATGCTCGCGATCGCCCGCGTCGCCGGCGAAACCGCGCCGCTGCTGTTCACGGCCCTTGGCGCGCGGTTCGTCACCTACGACCTGAACCAGCCGTTCCCGTCGTTGACCAAGCAAATTTTCGATTACGCCCAGAGCCCCTCGCCCGATCAGCGGCGGCTCGCCTGGGCAGGCATCATCGTGTTGATCATGATGATCTTCGTGCTGAACCTGGCGATTCGATATTTCGCCCGGGGAAGAAAGCCGCGGTAAGCCCGTTCGTCGGTGTGTCATGACGCAAACGCAGTTGCCTTCGATGTCCGAGATTCACCAGACCGCCGGGCACCCGCTGCGCAGCGAGGGCGATCCGCCCGCGGTCGTCGCCGTTCGCGATTTTTCGCTCTTTTACGGGCCCAAGCAGGCGCTGTTCAATGTCAGTTGCGACTTCCTGAAAAACCGCGTCACCGCCCTCATCGGCCCGAGCGGTTGCGGCAAAAGCACGCTGTTGCGCTCGATCAACCGCCTGCAGGACCTGGTCCCCAAAGTGCGCATGACCGGGGACATGTTCCTGAACGACGCCCCCATCTACGGCCGCGGCGTGGATGTGATCGGGCTGCGCAAGCACACGGGGATGGTGTTTCAAAAGCCCAACCCGTTTCCGACGTCGATCTACGAAAATGTCGTCTACGGGCTGCGGTTGTCCGGGGAGCGGAACAAGCAGCGCTTGAACGAAGCGGTCGAAGATTCGCTCACGCAGGCGGCGCTGTGGAATGAAGTGAAGGACCGCCTGCACGCCCCGGCGGCCGGGTTGTCGGGGGGGCAGCAGCAGCGGCTGTGCATCGCGCGGGCCATCGCGGTCAAGCCGCAGGTGCTGTTGATGGACGAACCCTGCTCGGCCCTGGATCCGATCTCTACCGCCCGCGTCGAAGACTTGGTGTTTGAATTGAAAAACCGGGTCACGATCGTGATGGTCACCCACAACCTGCAGCAAGCCAGCCGCGTCGCGGATTACACGGCATTCATGTACATGGGCAAGCTGATCGAGCTCGACGCCACCGCCACCGTCTTCACGTTTCCTTCCAATCCGATGACCGAGCAATACCTCACCGGCCGCTTCGGGTGACGTTCAGGCGGCAGTCAGATGCCATAAGGGGATTCCCCTTTTGCCACGGAAAATGTCGCAGCGGGATTTTCGCGCATTGGCAAGGGCAGCGGTGCGCATAGAATCGGCAGGGGCCGCCCGGCTTGTTCACCGATTGCATGCCCAAGGTATGCCTATATTTTCAACTTCATCAGCCTTATCGCCTGCGGCGGTACAGCGTTTTTGACACGGATCGGCATTACTTCGACGATTTCAAGAACGTCGAGCATCTCCGCAAAGTCTGCCAGCGGTGTTACCTGCCGGCCAACCAAATTTTGCTCGAGCAAATCCGCCGGCACCCGGGCGAAGTCCGCCTGGGTTTTTCGCTGTCGGGCGTGTTGCTGGAGCAGCTGGAAACGCATTTCCCCGAAGTCCTGGCCAGCTTCAAAAAGTTGGCCGAGACCGGGTGTGTCGAGTTTTTGAACGAGACGTATTACCACTCGCTCGCCTTTCTTTATTCGCGGGACGAGTTTCGCCAGCAGGTGCAATTGCACCGCGATAAGGTCCGCCAGTTGTTCGGGCAGGACGCCCGCATCTTTCGCAACACGGAGTTGATCTACAACAACGAACTGGCCGAGTTCGTGGCGGATATGGGATACGTCGGCTGCCTAGCCGAAGGCGTCGATGCCAGCCTCGGCCCACGCAGCGCCAATGTGCCCTACACCCCGCCGGGCAATGGTCGGCTGAAAATTCTTCTGAACAATTATCGCCTGACGGATCAGATCGCGTTTCAGTTCACCGACGCAAGCCTGCTCACCTACCCGCTGACGGCCGCCAAGTTCGCGGAGCAGGTCGGGCAGATCGGGTCGCACGGGCAGGTCTGCAACCTGTTCCTGAATTACGAAGTCTTCGGCGAACACTTCGCGGCCGACACCGGCATCCTGACGTTTCTCGATCAAATGCCCGAGGAATTGCTGAAGCTGCCCGGCACGCACCTGGTGACCCCGTCCCAGGCGATCGACACCACGCCGGCCGCCGGCGAGCTGAACACCGCGCCGCTGACGAGCTGGGCCGACGAAGATCACGATTTATCCACCTGGCTCGGCAACGCGATGCAGAGCAATGCCCTTCATGAACTGTTCAAGCTGGAGAGCAAGCTCAAGCAGCATGCCGACCGCAGCCTGCTGACCGATTGGCGAAAACTCGGCTCGAGCGATCACTTCTATTACATGTGCACCAAGCACTGGGGCGAAGGCAAATCGCCCCGGTATCCGAACCCGTACGAAAGCCCGTACGACAGCTATATCAATTTCATGAACGTGCTGGACAACATCCAGTCGCGCCTGCGCTAGGCGGGCGAGGATTTCGCGGGCTTAATCCCCGGCGCGAGTGAACGCGTCGAGGTAATGCTTGTCGAAGACGAATAAAAATCCCCCCTGCAGCAACACGCCGACGCCATGCCCGAACCAGCCGGGGCTCGCCAGCGCCGCGGCGATGGCCAGCAGGACCGCGGCGGTCAGCAGGTAGAGCGTGTTGAGCTTCTGA
>JBQCCH010000231.1:0-3739 GCA_051962375.1 Tepidisphaeraceae bacterium | reverse complement strand
CACCCCTGCCTCCATCGATTTATTTCCCCTGCTCGATGTCTCGCTCCGACGCGAGCTCGATCACACAACCGACGACCTGGCCCCCGAACCCATGAACGGTGACGCCCGGGCGATCGCTTACCCCATGGTCCCCGCCCCCGCGGCCGGTGAGAGTGGGATCGCGTTCGGCGCCCTGCTCCTGCTGGGGCTGGCCTACCGCTTTTGGCGCTACGGTCGGCTCTCATTGCGATAATCGCGATCGGCCGTAAGTCCCAAAAAACATCCTCGGGCCGTTCCTGCCATTTTGTTTTTCGCTTTTCCGCATAACCCCCGGCCCGGCCAAGGCCCCCCCACATTTTCACCCGCGCCCCAGCGCAACGGCCCTTGCCCACCCCGCCACCCCACTTATCGCCAGCGCAAACCCCAAATCCCACCCCAAAACGCCCCGATCCCCCCATTACGCAGTACGCAATACGCAGTAGCCCCCGCTTCACGTCTTCACTCATCCAACCCAAGCGCGCGACCCCCCAAAGCCCCAACGCCCCCCATGTTCTACCGCCGCCCGCGCAAAAAGTCGGCGGAAATCTCCGGCCTCAGTGACCGCTCGCAAGGATGCGCAGCACCGTGAGCGAATGCGCCGGCCACGTGTCGCGGATCGGGGTTCCGCCGGGCAGCGTCGTGGTGCGGGGCGCGATCGCGGGCGGCTTCCCGAACGTGTTTTCCGCATCCGGATCGCCACTCAGCACGGTCCGCGTCACCGATCGAGCGCCCGTCGTCACGGCCGACACGTCCACGCCGCCAGCCAGTGCCGTGTCGGTGTCATTCACAATCTTCACGATCACATCGCCGCTCGTGCTGTCCCGCACGCATGACGCCGCCACCCGCGCGCCACCCGGCACGCCGTTCAGCGTCGTCGGCAGATAGGCGTCGCCGGCATTGCGGCTGAACAGCTGCTGCACGTCGTAGTTAATCGACGGCGTCACGGTCGTGTTGTCAAAGTAAATCATGTCCGGCCGCCATTGCGTGTGCCCCTGCTTCGCCAGCAGCGGTGCGTAGGATGACAGCCGCACCACGTCGCCGTTGCGCTCCAGGCTCGTCAGCAGCGCCGCTTCCGCCAACGCCGACCGCAACGTGTTGCGCCGCCCCCGGTCGTGGGCCGCATATTCCCCGACATACACCGCCGGCTTCGTGCGATCGTAGTCGGCGTAGCGCGTCAGGTTCTCCCAGAACCAGCTGGGCGCGCGATAGTAATGCTCATCGACGATCGACACCTTCTCCGCGTCGGCGAATTTCCAGCCGGCATCGAAATCGTCGCCGCTCGGGTCGGGCCCCACCGTGCCCACCACCGTGATCCGCGGGTATTTCGCCTTGATGGCGTCGGCGATCATCTTGAATCGCTCTTTGAAGCCGGGCGTGATGTGGTCTTCGTTCCCGATGCCGATGTATTGCAATCCGAACGGCGCCGGGTGACCCGCCGCCGCACGCTTCGCGCCCCATGCAGAAGTCGCCGGGCCGTTCGCCCATTCGATCAGGTCCAGCACATCCTGGATGTACGCCGGCATGTCCGCCATCGGAATGCACTGCTGCCCGATGCCCGGCATGTGCGCTGAATTCTGGCACGACACCCCCGCCGCCAGCACCGGCAGCGGCTTGGCGCCGATGTCTTCGCAGAACTGAAAATATTCGTAATACCCCAGCCCCACGCTCTGGTGATAGCCCCACAGATTGCTCTGCCCGCGCCGCTGCTCGATCGGGCCGATCGTGTCTTTCCACCGGTAGATGTTGTTGATGCCGCTGCCATGCGCCAGGCAGCCCCCGGGGAAGCGGATGAACTTCGGATGCAGGTCCGCGATCGTCTGCGCCAAATCCGCCCGCAGACAGTTCGGCCGATCCTTGAACGTGTGCCGCGGGAAGAGCGAAATTTCATCCATCGCAATCCCGCCGCGCGCCCGGGCCAGCACCACGAAGCGCGCGTCGTCGTCCGTCGCGGTCGCTTCAATCGAACCCGCCAGCCGCTTCCAGTCCGTGCCGTCCACCTGCAGCGCGGTTTCGCCCAGCACCTGCCCGTTTTTGCGTTCCAGCCGAACCACGATCGGCATCGGCCCGGTGATCGCCGAGCCGCGGCCCCATCGATCGTTCAGGTACAACTGCCGGGCAAAAAGCGAGACGTCATATTGCGCGCCCGCCTTCACGGGAATGCCGTCAAACCCGTCATTCATCAGGCCCACGCCGTCGCCCGCGTTGCTCACTTCCAGCACCACGCAATGCGGATTGTTCGGATGCACCGGCCAGGCCGCATCGATGAACCAATTGCCCTTCCCGCCGCCGCGCGTGACCAGCGACCAGAAGCTCGTCGCCGACCACGTGCGCTGCTCGGTCGGCTGGTATTCGAACGACCGGTTCTGGATCAATTCCGCATACAGCCCCCCGTCGGCGGCGTAGTTGATGTCTTCGAAAAAGATGCCGAACAAATCGGGGCTGATCGCCTTGGGCGCGTTGGCGATCGTCACCGTCAGGTCGGCGGCCGGTTGCGTCGATTGACCGAAGGCCGTCGTCGACCCGCACCACGCCAGACCCGCCATCATCATCGCCGCGCTGTGCGTCATCCAGGATCGCGCCATGTGAACTTCCTCCGCCGGGAATAAAAAAACCGCAGACGTTTCAGACATCGCCCGCGGGGAACATGTTCCCTCATCGGCGGCGTCCGCAACATCTGCGGTTTCCTCTAACTGCTTTTTGATTTCGACGCGCCGACCTCACGGCCGGCTCGCACGAGCGGCTCAGGCGTCTTCGTCGAAATCGGGCAACTCATCCAGATCGCTGTAGCTGCTGGGCCGACGCACCGGATCGTGGGCGACCGGTTCATCGTCGGCCAGGTGCTTGTCGGCGGAGCCGGTCTTCACGACCTCGCCCTGAGGGATCGGCGCGGGGGCCGATTCGATCTGCTTGGGCGTCGTGATCGCACCCGTCGGCGGGACGACCCCGCTCGCCCGGGCCGCGGCGAGGCGCGCTTCCAAAGCGGCGGCTTCGCGATCCAGTTCCTCGTCATTGGGCAAGCCTTCGATCTCGTGACGACGCGGCTTCTCATTCCCGCCGCGCCCGCGACCCCGGCCGCCCCGCCGACGCCCGCCGCGACCGCCTTCTTCACGCGGACGCTGAAGCGGCTCGGGCTTGATGTCGGGCGAAATGTCCCGCGGCGCATTGGGCGCGAGCCCATGAGCGGCTTCCAGGGCGGCGGCTTCGCGATCGAGTTCCTCATCATCGGGCAGCCCTTCAAGGGCCGGGCGCTGCGGACGATTTTCCGGGCCGTATGCCTGGTCCTGACCTTGCCCGCCCCGACCGCGCCGACCCCGGCCCCCGCGCCGGCGACGCCGACGACGCCCGCCCCCTTCGCCCGCTTCACCGCCCCGCGGCTCATTCCCGCCACGCTGATCCGGACGCGAATCGCCCCGTTGATCAGGGCGCTGCTCGTTCCGCGGCTCAGTGCGCCCGTCGCCCCGACCTTCGTTGCGTCCGTCGTTACGCTGATCGCCGCGACCTTCGCCCCGCCCTTCGCCGCGCTGATCGTGGCGCTGACCGCCGCGCGAATCGCGCCCGCGCTGGTCACGCTGGCCGCCACGCTGATCGCCGCGTTGATCGCCGCGTTGATCCCGTTGCCGCGAGTCCTGGCGCGGCCGGGCGTCCGAAGCGCCCTCGGCGGATTCGTCGACGAGTTCGCCTTCCACTTCGTCGAACGTTTCGTCCATCGCATGCTCGCCGG
>JBQCCH010000230.1:0-4615 GCA_051962375.1 Tepidisphaeraceae bacterium | reverse complement strand
GATTGGATGGAATCGCACCGGCGGGGCGCGGCAAGGGACGAAACGGTTGCCGGATCGACGGCAAGCCACTCCTCGATCGGGCCTTTGCTGGTTCCGACGATGAGCGCGGTGCTTGGGCTGGCGAGCATCTTGGGAGACCAGCCCCCCGCCGCCAATGCTTCGTTGGCGACGTGGATCGCCAACTGCGACACCCGCGGCGACCCATCGGATTTCAACGGCACTCGGCCCGTTTCATGCAGCACCGCGCCGGCGACGAGGCGCTGCCACGTGGCGTCCACGTTCGCGCCTTGCACGGTGGCAAGGCCTGTTCCCGTGATGAGTGCGTAACCATCCATGAAAGACGAACCCAGGCCGCCGGACGCCTGGGCGAACCGCAGGTGACGCAGCGAGTAAAGCTGGTGCTACGGCCCAGCCGGGCCGCTGAATTGGGTCGGTAGCTCCGGCCGGTCGGGAGCGACCGATTGCCCTAGTCAGCGGCGCCGTTCACGAGCGCTGGACGATCAGACGCCGGCAGGTTCTGAAACCACGTCGGCGGGCTGTTTGAAGGGGGGCCGCATCTTCAAGCCCAGTTGATTGAGCAGCGCCTTGTCCTGATCGTAAGACTGGCTGGGGACGGCCTTGGTCAGCATGACTTTGGTTTCGCTGGAGAAGATGCTGTTGGCGCCGGCCATGAAACAGAGGGCCTGCTCGCTTTCGCTCATCTGCGCCCGCCCCGCCGACAAACGCACGATCGACCGGGGCATGACGATTCGCGCGGTCGCGATCATGCGGGCGGTGTCAAACGCACTCACGTTGCCGGCATTTTCCAGGGGCGTGCCCGGGACTTTGCTCAGCACGTTGATCGGCACGCTTTCCGGGTGCGGCGCGATGCTGGCGAGCGTCTGCAGCATGGAAATGCGGTCGTCGGCGGTTTCACCGAGGCCGATGATTCCGCCGGAACAGACGGTGACGTTCGTTTTTCGGACGTTGGCCAGCGTTTGCAGGCGATCCTGATACGTGCGGGTGGTGATGATCTTGTCGTAGTATTCGTTCGAGGTATCGACGTTGTGGTTGTACGCCTGCAGGCCGGCTTCTTCGAGCCGCCCTGCCTGGTCTTCATTCAACATGCCGAGCGTGCAGCAGACTTCGACGCCCAGATCGGTCACTTCGCGAACCATGTCCAGCACGCGATCGAACTGGCTGTTGTCTTTGACGCTGCGCCAGGCGGCGCCGAGGCAAACCCGGGTGACGCCGTTCTCTTTCGCACGGCGGGCCGTCTCAACGACGTCGTCCACATCCATCAGCGGCGTGGCATCGACATCGGTCTGATAGCGGACGGACTGGGCGCAATACTTGCAATCTTCCGGGCAGCCGCCGGTTTTGACGGAGACGAGCTTGCACACCTGCACTTCGACCGAGTCGTGATACTGACGATGCACCGTGGCCGCGCGGTGGATCAGGTCGAGCAGCGGCGAATGATAAATGTCACCAATCTCTTCGCGCGTCCAGTCGTAGCGCGGTGCGTCTGTCTGTGTCATTACTTTCCGGATAACGAGGTTAGCGATTGAATGGCAAGCGGGGTCAGCTGGCGATTGACGACCGATACGACGGCGACTTGGCCGGTTCGGTTATCGATGACGTACAGCACCTCCCCGCCGAGTTGGCTGCGGGTGGTGGCGAGAGTGTAGTCGCGGTCTTTGATGACGGTGGCGGCCTGCGTGGTGGGCATCGGCATGATGTTGGCGACCAGCAGGATTGCGGCGACGACCGACAGCACACCGATTGCGTAAGTTTTTTTATCCATGGCGGATCTCACTGTTGGGTGACTGAGGTTATCGAGTGCGTCGGCGGCCCGCGGCCGCGTCAAACAGGTCGGCGACATTCACGCGCGGGAGCGAATAGATTTTTTTCTGGTTCTCGTCGGTGGCAATCGCGGACATTTCGCCGGTGACGTTGTCGAGCACGACGACGTACCCCGTGTTTGCCCCTGGGAAATCGACCGGGATCACCATGTAATCGCCGGGACGAGCGGCCTGGGCGATGGCGGCATTCGGCTTGGTGTATCGGCCGATCAGGCAGGCGAGCAATGCCGCGTTGGCCGTGATCAGGCACCAGAGGGCGATCGATTTCATAGCTTTCTCCGTTCCGCTTCGCGCTTGCCCGTGGGAAAGCGCTTCTATCCTGATCGGCCCGCGAGCGGCCGACAAACATCAATCCAGGTGCGTCCGCTTTCCGTTTTTGCACATCGCGCCCATGCACGCTGCTCCGACGATCGCGGCCAACATCCACGTGCTGGACGTGCCGGACGACGGATTGATGACCAACGGCGCCGGCGAACCGGTGCCGCGCGAATAGCCTTCAACCCGTGCGTCGGGGCGAACTTCGTCACCGTCATCGGCGGCGGCGATCGACGTCGACATGACGACCGCCAGTGCGAGCGGCAGCAGAATGGCTTGGAAGCGGGATCGCATATGTCTCATCATAACCAGCTTTCAAGCGGCCGGGCAAGTTGCCGAAAATCTTCCGCGGCCAGACAGACGGTTTCCCATTTGGCGCTGCGCTGCCGCATGTGGTCGCGATATTCGATCAGGTCGATGCCCATCAGGACATACGTGCGATCCCGATGCTCAAACATGCCCGCCTCGGGCAGCAAGGGCGTGTCGATCCAATACAGGAAAGCGAGAACCGCCTTAAACCCGTCGCCGAAGACTTGCTGCCATTGCATGAGGTCTTCGATGTCTTTCTGGGTGGTCCAGGATTCGTAGTGTCGACGGGACGCGCCTTTGCGGGCCTGACGCCCTTTTACATCGATCAGCAGGTTGGGCCCGGTCTTGGAAAAGACGACGAAATCGAAGCTTTTCAGCTTGGCGTCGGCGAAGAGCGCTTTTTTGGCTTCATCGACGGCGACGTAAGGGATTTTTCGGTCACGCAGGAAGGCTTCGAATGCCGCCTCGTAATGAATGCTTCGATCGGCCATTGTCCCCTGCCGCTCCTTCGCTATGCGATCGGCAACTGAATGCGCGTCTTGCCCTTGGACTTTCGAACTTTGAGCACCGGCTGCTTCGGTTTCAAGGGGAGCGAGCGGCCGAGCTGTTTTTCGGCATAGACCCGCAATTGTTCGGCCGAGGTGAAGAGCTCCTGGTAGTCGTACTCGCCGCCGTGCCAGTCGCAATTGTCGGTCGTATAGGAACGGCAGATGCGCGGCCGGGTCAGGTAGACGCCGCAGCGGTTGTCGGGCTGCAGGTGCTTGCACTTGGTGAACATGCCGATGTACCACTGATCGTCTTCGATGAAAACGACGATGTTTTCGTGCATCAGGTACCACCGGATGTTGTCGTAGTCGCGGACGTCTTCAGGATTATCCAGCGGCAATGCGATGTAGCGGCAGCACAACGCGGCGCAGCGGTCACACAGATTCTCTTCGGCCATACAACCCTATCCATGAAAATGACGCCCCCAGTGTACTCATCCGGGCGCTGCGGCGCAACAATGGCCCCCCTGCTCGACAGCCTTTAGAATGATCTTCGTGAGAATCATTGCCGGAGAATTCCGCGGGCGGCAGCTGCGTGAGCCCAAGTTTGACACGACCCGCCCCATCACCGACCGGGCGAAACAGAGCCTGTTCGACGTCCTGATGCCGCTCATCGAAGGGGCGATCGTTTTTGATTGCTTCAGCGGGACGGGAAGCATGGGGCTGGAGTGCCTGTCGCGCGGGGCGAGCGAGGCCGTGTTCTTTGATGCGGATCGGCTGGCGCTGAAGGGGCTGCGGGAGAATATTGAGATGCTGCGCGTGCAGGATCGTTCGCGGATCATGGCGGGCGACATCTTCAAGCTGCTCGGCGGCTTGCGCGGGACGCGGGCCGATCTGGTGTTCCTGGACCCGCCCTACCGTTATCTGAATGAAAAACCGGATGCCTTGATCAAGCTGGCCGATCATCTGGTGAGCGATCACATGGCTCCGAAGGCGACGCTGATCTTTCGGCATGACGCGGCGGACGCGCTCACGCTGCCGCGGCTGGTTCGCACCGATCTACGCGAGTATGGATCGATGGCAATCGAACTTCTGCAGCCTGCCACATCGCCGGCAGAATGATCAGGCGGATTTGAGCTTCGCGTATCGCTGGGCGGCTGTCTGCCAAAGTGCGTGATCCTTCGGCTCGTAAACGGTCGGACGACAGGTCGATCGAGTGACCGTGCGGATGGCCGCCAAATCCTTCAAGTGGCCGAGGCCCATCGCCTGGGTCAGGAGATTGCCCATGGCCGTCGCTTCATCGGGCCCGGCGATGACCCGGCGGCCGATGGCGTTGGCGGTGGATTGCGTCAGCAACGCGTTTTTTGTCCCCCCACCGACGACGTGCAGCACGTCAAACCGTCGACCGAGCAGGGTTTCGAGCGTGGTCAGGGTTGCGTTGTACTGCAGCGCGAGCGATTCGAGGCAGCATCGCACGATTTCGCCGGGCGACAGCGGCACGGGTTCGCCGCAATCGCGGGCGATGCGCTGGATCGCTTCGATCATGTTCGGGGGGGCCGTGAAATCCGGATGTGCGATCGGGATCAGCGTTCGGAACGCCGGCGCCTGGTCGGCCAACTGGGTGAGCTGCGTGTAGTCGTAGACCGTTCCTTCGCGTTCCCACTG
>JBQCCH010000229.1:0-11505 GCA_051962375.1 Tepidisphaeraceae bacterium | reverse complement strand
AGGGGATAATCGCTGCTAACGTGGGCTGGGGAACGACTTAGTTCACGATCGGCAGCACCAGGCCGCTCTTTTCGCGCTGGATTTTCTCCCAGCCGCTGCCGAGTTCGCCGATGGGGTCGGGTGGCAAAATGTCCACTTTCTTTTCGCCCAGCTTGGCTTCGCCGGACTTCACCTTGTGCTCAAAAAGGCGGCATTCTTCCAACAGCCGCTCAAGAATTTGCTCTTCGGGGACGTTGGCGACTTTCTCGCCCTGCACATAGATGATGCCGCGCCGATCGCCGGCGAAGATCGCGACGTCGGCGCCTTCGGCTTCGCCGGGGCCGTTCACGACGCACCCCATGACCGCCACCTTGATCGGCAGGGTGATCTCGGCTTCCAGCTTTTTGCGCACTTCCTGAACCATCTTGAACAGGTCGACCTGGATGCGGCCGCACGTCGGGCAGGCGATCAGTTCCGCGCCCTTGCGTGTGCGAAGCTCCAGGCAATAAAGCATTTCCAGGGCATCCTGCACTTCGTAGATCGGGTCATTCGCGTAGCTGATGCGGATGGTGTCGCCGATGCCCGACGCCAGCAGGTGCCCCAGCGGAACGACGCTGCGGATGGTTCCCGTTTCCTTCGGGCCGGCGTGGGTGACGCCCAGGTGCAACGGGTGATCGAACCGCTTGGAAATTTCCTGATAGGCCTGAATGACCAGCATCGGATCGATGCTCTTGGCGCTAATGGCGATGTCGTAAAAGTTGCGCTCGTAAAAGATGTCGAGGTATTCCTCAAGCTTGGTAATCATGATGGCCAGGAAGTGGCCATGCTTGTTGTCGCCGAAGACGCCGCCAAGCTCTTTCATGCGCTTCTGCTTGTCTTTGCGCTCGATGATCGAACCTTCGTTCACGCCCACGCGGATCGGGACGGAGCGTTCTTTGCACGCGTCGATGACTTTGGCGACCTGCTCCCGGTCCGAAATGTTGCCCGGATTCAGGCGGATCTTGTGAACGCCCGCTTCGAGGGCTTCCAACGCCCGCTGGAAATGAAAATGCACGTCGGCGACGATCGGCACGCTGACCTGCGGGATGATGTGCTTCAGGGCGTCCGTGTCCTTCTTTTCCGGCACGGCCACGCGGACCAGGTCCGCACCGGCGGCGGCGAGCTTGTGGATTTCGGCGACGCACTTGTCGATCTCGTAGGTATAGCCGGCGGTCATCGTTTGCACGGACACCGGCGCACCGCCACCAATTTTCACGCGGCCGACTCGATCATCCCCGACAACAATCTGCCGCGTCTCACGCCGTTGGATCATGCGGATCAGTGTACGGGAATCGGGCCCTTCCCGGCAATGCGTGCGTGCGAAACGGTCGCATGAAGCATTATTCAGCCGATCGCGGGGTCGGCGTGCCTATTCTTGAATGTTGCGGTGGGGAAGGGTCGCCCGCCGCGTTGGATAAGATCGCCGAGCACTTCGGTTTGAGTGAAGGAATGCGTCAATGGCAACGAAGCGTGTGTGGCCGGGGAAGCCGTATCCCCTTGGAGCAACATGGGATGGAAGCGGAGTCAACTTTGCCCTGTTCAGTGAGCACGGCACGAAGGTCGAACTCTGTTTTTTCGACAGCAAGACGGGCCAGCAAACGGATCGGATCGTGTTGCGCGAGCAGACGGACCAGGTTTGGCACGCCTACATCCCCGACGTGGAGCCCGGCCAATGGTATGGGTATCGCGTGCATGGGCCGTATGAGCCGGAGAATGGTCACCGCTTTAACCCGAATAAGGTGCTGCTCGATCCTTACGCCAAGGCGATCGCCCGCGACGTGAACTGGGATGACTCGCTCTTTGGATACAAGGTGGGGCAGGACGATTTGTCGTTCGATGATCGGGACAACGCGGCATTCGCGCCGTTGGCGGCCGTGATCGATACGGCCTTCACGTGGGGCGATGACCGCCCGCTGCGCACGCCCTGGCACAAGACGCTTATTTATGAAGCCCACGTGCGCAGCTTCTCCATGAAGCACCCGGAAATTGATGAATCCAAGCGCGGCACCTACCTGGGGCTGGCCACCGAGGGGGTCATCGAGCACCTGAAAGGCCTTGGCGTCACCGCGCTGGAACTGCTGCCGGTGCACCATCACCTGAACGATCGGCATCTGATCGAAAAAGGGCTGAACAACTTCTGGGGCTACAACACGCTGAGCTATTTCGCGCCGCAATCCACCTATGCCGCAAAGGAAGGGGCCCTGCGCGCGGTGTATGAGTTCAAGACAATGGTGCGCACGCTCCACGCGGCCGGCATCGAAGTCATTCTTGACGTGGTCTATAACCACACCGCCGAGGGGAATGAAATGGGGCCGACGCTGTCGTGGCGCGGGCTCGACAACAGCAGCTACTACCGGCTCTCGCCCGAGAATCGCCGGTACTACATGGACTACAGCGGCTGCGGCAACACGCTGTTGATGAACAACCCGCGCGTGCTGCAGATGATCATGGATTCGCTGCGGTATTGGGTGACGGAAATGCACGTGGACGGGTTCCGGTTCGATCTGGCTTCCACACTCGCGCGCGAATTGCACGAAGTGAACCAGCTCGGTGCGTTCTTCGACATCATTCACCAGGATCCGGTCCTCAGTCAGGTGAAGCTGATTGCAGAGCCGTGGGATGTGGGCCCGGGCGGATATCAGGTGGGGAATTTTCCGGTGCTCTGGACGGAATGGAACGGGATCTACCGGGACACGGTTCGTCGTTTCTGGAAAGGGGACGGCGGCCTGGCGAGCGAACTGGCGACGCGCCTGGCCGGCAGCAGCGACCTGTACGAGAACGGCGGCCGAAAGCCCTACGCCAGCATCAATTTCATCACGGCCCACGACGGGTTCAGCCTGCAGGACCTGGTCAGCTACAACCACAAGCACAACGAAGCCAACGGCGAGGATAATCGCGACGGCGCCGACGACAACAACAGCTGGAACTGCGGCATCGAAGGGCCGACCGACGATCCGCACATCATTGCGCTGCGGGAACGCCAAAAGCGAAATCTCATCGCCACGATGTTCTTCAGCCAGGGCGTGCCGATGATCGTCAGCGGCGACGCCCTGAGCCAGACGCACTACGGCAACAACAACACGTATTGCCACGATGACGACCTGAACTACCTGCCTTGGGAAATGGACGAGCGGAAAGAGGCGTTTCTAGACTTCGTTCGCACCTGTTACCGGATCTGGCGTGAAGAGCCGACGCTCCAGCGGCGCAAATTCTTCAAGGGCCGCGCCATCCGCGGTTCGGATATCAAGGACATTTCTTTCTTCGAGCCCGGCGGGAACGAGATGGGCGATGATGCCTGGGGCGGCTTCGTCAAGTGCCTTGGCGTTCGGCTGGCGGGCGACCTGATCGGCGACGTGGACGAACGGGGCGAGCCCATCATCGGCGACACGTTGCTGCTGCTGCTGAATGCCCACTGGGAAGAAATCTCCTTCACGCTGCCGGAGACGGCCCCGGGTGACGTCTGGCAGACGATGCTGGATACGGCCGAGCCGGATCGTCCGCTGGATGTCAAAATTCGCCGGCCGGGCGAGCAATTCCCGCTCTATGGCCGATCCTTGGCGCTGCTTCGCACGATACGACCGGAAGAGACGAATGCGCTGGTTTCCAGTACACAATTGAATGTGTTGCGGCGCGAAGCGGACCGGGCCAATGAACCCAAGCCGGCCAGCACTCGGCAATAAATCGTGCAGTTTCAGTCGGGGAAAGCGTTATGAACCAGAGTATTTCGTCGCCGCAGTCGGCCGATCACCGCCGAACGCTGGGGGCCGTCGTTGTTTCAGGGGGCGTGGAGTTTCGTGTCTGGGCGCCGAAGCGCCAGCGCGTCGTGGTGGTTTGCGCCAAGGGAGATGCGCCGGACTTGGTGCTGCAGCGCGATGCAGCCGGATACTTCACCGGCACGTGCCCGCATCGCAAGGCGGGCGATCGGTATTTCTTTCTTCTGGATGAAGAAACGTACCGGTACCCCGATCCGGCATCGCGCTTTCAGCCGGACGGGCCGCACGGGCCGTCGGAAATTGTCGATCCGTCGCGATTTCGTTGGACCGACGCCGATTGGAAAGGGGTCGATGCCGCGGACAACGTGCTTTACGAGATGCACATCGGCACCTTCACGCCCGAAGGCAATTGGGGGGCGGCCACTGAAAAATTGCCGTTGCTGAAGGAACTCGGCGTCACGTGCCTTGAGATCATGCCGCTGTCGGAGGTGCGAGGCACGCACAACTGGGGTTACGACGGGGTCGGCCGATTTGCGCCGACGCGAAACTATGGCACGCCGGATGACCTGCGCCGATTCATCGATCGGGCGCATGCATTGGGCATCGCAGTAATTCTCGACGTGGTCTACAACCACCTGGGACCGGACGGCAACTATTTGCCCGCGTTCACGGACACTATCTTTTCCGACAAGCACAAAACCGACTGGGGCGAGGCCATCAACTTCGACGGCGAAGGGTCGGCCGGCGTGCGGCAGTTTTTCATCGCCAGCGCGGTGCAATGGATCCGCGATTACCATTTTGACGGCTTCCGCTTTGACGCCACGCAGAACATTTACGATGACTCCAAGCCGCACATCCTCGCGGAAATCAGCGATGCGGTTCGGGCGACGGCAGAAGGACGGCGACTGTACCTGGTGGCTGAAAATGAGCCCCAGGACACCAACATCGCCCGGCCGACCGCCAAGGGAGGCTTCGGATTCGACGCGCTGTGGAATGACGATTGGCTCCACAGCGCGATGGTCGCACTGACGGGCCGAAGCGAAGCCTATTACAGCGACTATGAAGGACGCCCGCAGGAGTTCATTTCCGCCGCCAAATGGGGCTATCTTTTTCAGGGCCAGTTCTATCACTGGCAAAAGAAGCGGCGGGGCGGGCGGGCATATGACCTGGCCCCGTGGGCGTTTGTGACGTACATCCAGAACCACGACCAGATCGCCAATTACGGCCGCGGGCATCGCGTGCATTATCTGGCATCGCCGACGTTGCTCCGGGCGATGACCGTCCTGCAATTGCTCGGGCCGCAATCGCCGCTGCTGTTTCAAGGGCAGGAGTGGGGAGCGTCGTCCGACTTCAACTACTTCTCCGATATGTCGCAGGAGTTGCACGACTCAATCAAGCAGGGCCGCAAGAACGAGCTGAGCCAGTTCGTCAGCATCAAGGACCCGGCCTTGATCGCGACATTGCCGGATCCGTCGGCCATGGATACCTTCACGCAATCGAAGCTCGATTGGTCTGAACGCCTCAAGCCGCACCATCGCGAGGCGTTGGCTTTCCATACCGAACTGCTGCGCGTGCGGCGTGAAGATCCGGTGCTGAAACTCGCGCAGCGTGAGCGGCGCGTCGACGGGGCCGTGCTGAGTCATAATGCCTTCATCATTCGATTCTTCGGCACGCATGACGATGATCGATTGCTGGTCGTCAATCTCGGCGCCGACCTTCACAAGACCGTGGCCCCCGAGCCCTTGCTCGCGCCGCCGACCGGCTTCCGCTGGAAAACGTTGATCTCCAGCGAAGAGCCGCGCTTCGGGGGGCACGGCGTGGCGGAGTTGGAATCGCGCGGCGAAGACTGGCGCCAGGAATACGACAACTGGCGCATCCCCGGCCACAGTGCCACCCTCCTTTGCACAGAGATCGATCCCGATGAAAACCGACTCCAGATCAAGTAACCCGGCCGCGCCGGCGCCGCGCGAATCGACGCCATCGTTCGCGCCGCGCTCCACCTACCGGCTGCAGTTGCACAAGGATTTCACGTTCGCCGATGCGCAGGCGGTGAGCGAGTACCTGAAAGAGCTAGGCATCGGCACGGTGTATACGTCGCCCTACCTGGCGGCCGCCGCGGGGAGCATGCATGGGTATGACGTCATCGATCACTCCCGCCTGAATCCCGAACTTCGGCCGCCGGCGTATGGCGCGTGGATTGCGTCGCTGCACGACAACGGCCTGACGCATTTGTTGGACATCGTGCCCAACCATATGGGCGTGGCGACCAATCTCAATCGATGGTGGAACGACGTCCTCGAACATGGATCCCAGGCGGAGCATGGCCGTTATTTTGACATCGCCTGGGACCGGTCTTCTCGAAAAACGCTGCAAAACAAGGTGCTGATGCCGGTGCTCGGCACTTCATATGCCGATGCGATGCAGGCAGGCAAGTTGGAACTGATCGAGGACGGCGGCGCGTTTTACGTGGCCTACTACGATCGGCGATTTCCGTTATCCCCGGACTCGGTCGCTGAGCTCCTGGGTGACGAGCCGGCGCTCGCCACGATCGCCGGCGGGTACCGGGATTTGCCGCAGGCGGGGAGCGAGCGGTCGAAGTGCGTCGCGCAGATAAAGGCCGACCTGAAGGGCGGGATCGCTTCTGATCCGCGCGTCGGCGAAGCGGTCAAGCGACGGTTGGCGCACGTCCAGAGCGATCCGGATCGATTGGATCGGCTGCTGGCGAAGCAGCACTACCGACTCGCCAGCTGGCGAACGGCCGCGGACGAGATCAATTACCGGCGGTTTTTCGATGTCGATTCCCTCGCCGCCCTGGCGATGGAACGGCCGGAGGTGTTTGAAGCATCGCATCGATTTGTGCTGCAGCTGGTCGCGGACGGAAACGTCCAGGGCCTGCGACTGGATCACCCGGACGGCCTTTACGATCCCGCCGAATATTTTGATCGGCTGCAGAAGGCTTACCTGCAGGCCGTTGCCGATAAAGAGCGCGGGCCGGCGTCGGCGACCTCTGGGCGGCTGTATGTATTGGCTGAGAAGATTCTGGCGATGGCCGAGCCGCTTCCGACGGAATGGCCGATCGACGGCACTACGGGCTACGATTTTCTTGTCCAGGTCAACGCGCTGTTCGTCGATACCGAACACGCCGGCGCAATGACCGACCTCTATCAATCCTTCACGGGCGAAACCTGTGACATGGAACAGCTCTCGCGCAACTGCAAGCTGTTGATCCTGGACCGGGCGATGTCGGGCGAGCTGAGCATGCTGGCGAAGCAGCTCGACGATTTGGCGCAGGACCGCCGCGCTACCCGCGACTTTACCTACCTCGGCCTGCGGAACGCGTTGCGCGAGGTGATCGCGAGCTTCAGTGTCTATCGCACCTATATCACCGCGGGTCCTATCGCGGATCGTGATCGTCGACAGGTGATGGGGGCCGTCGAGCAGGCGAAGCAGCACGCGCCGCACTTGGACGACTCGGTCTTGGACTTCATCCACGCCACGCTGCTGCGTACTTCAGATGCGACCGCTGAGCAGCGTGCGGCGGAAGTGCGCTTCGCGGGAAAATTCCAGCAACTGACTTCCCCTGTGACGGCCAAGGGAATCGAAGACACGGCGTTTTACCGATATCACCGGCTGATCTCGTTGAACGAGGTCGGCGGCGAGCCGGGGCGATTTGGGCTGGAGCCGGAAGCCCTGCACGCCTATTTCGCCGATCGCCAGGCGCATTGGCCGCTGGCGCTGTCGACGTTGTCGACGCACGATACGAAACGAAGCGAAGACGTGCGCGCCCGCATCAGCGTGTTGTCTGAGATCCCCGCGCTGTGGCGAGAACTCGCGGAGCAGTGGGCCGGCCAACTGAAGCCGGCGATTCATCGGAACGACCTCTATCTGCTGCTGCAGACGCTCATCGGCGCGTGGCCGACGACGCCCGAGTCGGATTTGGCGGATCGGCTCAAGGCTTACATGACCAAGGCGCTTCGAGAGGCCAAGCAGCGCACCACGTGGACGCGCCCCAATGAACGCTACGAAGCCAGCGTTCATGCACTGATCGATTTCATCGTCGACGGCAACCAGTCCGTCGATTTTCACCGGAGCTTCGACCCGTTTGTGCGACGCATCACGCGTCCGGGGTGGATCAATTCGCTGGCGCAAACGACGCTGAAGTGTTTCGCGCCGGGCGTCCCGGATACGTATCAGGGAACCGAGCTTTGGGACTACAGCCTGGTTGATCCGGACAACCGTCGGCCGGTGGATTATGACCAGCGAAGACGGCTGCTGAAATCGCTCGATTCGCCGGGCGAATCGCTGGATCAGATGTTGGCGGATGGCCGTGCGAAAATGCGGGTGACGGCTCGGGCGTTGAAGCTTCGAAACGCGTCGCCGCTGCTGTTTCAGCAGGGAAGCTATACGCCGTTGATCCCGGTCGGCTCGCAGGCACGCCATGCGTTTGCATTCCTGCGGCAATATGAGGGCGAATCACTGATTGTCGTTGTGCCGCGATTGCTGGAGCGTTTGCGCGAGGATTCGCCGAGCGGCGTGAAGGATCTTCGCATCGAGTTGCCGCCGGCGCTGCAGGGCCAGACTGCCCGTCATGTATTCACGGGGGCTGCGACGCCGCTGACGAAGGTGCTCGATGTCGGCGCTGCATGGGAAGCCTTCCCGGTGACGGCGCTGCACATTCCGGCGTTATCGTGAAATGCCAGACGCGCCCGCCGCGATCAATTGGCCGTGAAGTTGCACGAAGGTGTCGATCAGGCGTGCTTCGAGCAGGTCGGGCGAGCGGTCAGGGAGGATCGGTTCACCGAACGCGATGCCGTACCGCACCCGGCGGATCGGCAGCCAACTGCTGACGCGGGCGTAGGCGATCGACTGATCGATCACGCACGGGATGACCGGCACATTCGCCAGCGTCGCGATCCGGCCGATCCCGGATTTGATCCGGCGGCTGTGCACGACCGATTGCTCGCCGCGTCGAAACCCGCCTTCCGGAAACATGCCGATCACTCGCCCCGCGGCCAGGCGATGCAGAATCGTGCGAACCGTTGCCGGGTCGCGGCGCGAGCGATCCAGCGGAAAGGCATTCATCGACCCATACAGCCAGGCCACCCAGGGATTTTGAAAGACTTCCGTGATGCTCACAAAATCGATCGGCCGAGCGCAATGGCGCATCAGCAGGGGGATGTCGTACGGACTGGTATGCGTGGCCGCCACGATGAACGGCCCGGCCCGGCGCGTCACTTCGCCGCCGATCACGCGCGGGCGGCTGCTCATCCAGAAGACCGGATGCCCCAGGTGCCACACGAGATTGTAAAAGCGGTCGCTCATCGCTGAGGCGCTACGGCGTGAACGAGTCGGCCAACCCGGAATGGTCCAGCAGCCGCCGATAGGTCTCGATGAATTCGGATTGCACCCGGGCGGCGAGCGCCTCGCGGGCGTGGCGTCGGTCCTGGCGTTGATCGTAAGCGGGGGGATGGATGGGCTCGCCGAACGCCACCCACACCCGGCCGCGCCGCGCGGGGAGCCAGGGGCCGATTTTCGTGAGCGTGTGGGTTCCCAGCACGACGACGGGCAGGATCGGCCGCTGCGAGCGGCACGCGATCGAGCAAACGCCTCGCTTCATGCGCCCGCCGCGGAACATCAGATCGGCGCCGCGTACACAGCCCCCCTCCGGAAAAATGCCGACAATTTTTCCTTCGACGGCAAGGCGAATCCCGGCGCGGATCGACGATACCGGCACGCCCTGGCGATTGACCGGAAACGTTCCCACCCACCGGAGCATCGCCGCACCGATCCGAAACTTGTAAAACTCGATCCGCGCCATCCATCGCACGGGACGCGGCATCACATAGGAGACGATGAACGGCTCCAGGTGCTGCACATGGGTGCAGGCCAGAACAAATCCGCCTGCAAGGTTTGCCCGCTCCCGGTTCAGG
The DNA here is from genome assembly GCA_051962375.1 of Tepidisphaeraceae bacterium. Lineage (GTDB taxonomy): Bacteria > Planctomycetota > Phycisphaerae > Tepidisphaerales > Tepidisphaeraceae > RYN-431. Next base: position 1,844 of record JBQCCH010000229.1, on the reverse strand, counting down.
ACCTCGACGCGCAAACACTGCGAGCGGATGAACCGACACGCAAGCGTCGCCGGCCGGTAGAACCACCGATGAATGCCTTGCCACTCATGCGATTCAGGACGCGCCATGGGGTTCAAAGGAGCGCTTTCCCCGCGGGGGTGAGCGTATAGAAAGGTGGATTTGAGGCTCGCTTGTCACTCATTCGCGGAACCGTATGATGAAACGCTTAGCATTTTTTGGCAATAGAGCAGCGAAGCCGAGGTCTGAATGAGTCGAGCGGTAGACGCGGGGTTGGTCGAGGAAATCAAGGCGATCTTACGTCGCGACCTGAAGCTCGGCCCCGACACGGCCATCCCGGACGACATGCCCCTGATCGGGGGCGATCTGGATCTGGATTCACTGGATATTCTGCTGGTGGTTTCCAGCCTGGAAAAGCACTTCAAAATCAAAATTCCAAGCGAAGTGGTGGGCCGTTGGGTGTTTCAGGATGTGGCGACGCTTACGCGCTTTGTGAGCGATAACCGCGAGACGCTCTCAACGCAGGCTGTCGCCGCGGCGTCGAACGCGGCGCCGGTGGTGGATTGGCTGGCGATGCTGCCGCACGGGCCGGAGTTTCGCTTCGTATCGAAAGTGAATGACGTTCAGCCCGGGCAGCGGGCGAGCGGTTTTTGGACGGTGGACGGCTCGGAGCCGTTCTTCCGAGGGCATTTTCCCGGCCGGCCTTTGGTGCCGGGGGTGTTGTTGACCGAGGCGCTGGCGCAAATCGCGGGCATCGCGGCGGCATCGTCCGGATCGGGCGGGGCGGCGGTGCTGACGCAGGTGGATGTGAAATTTGAAGCGCCCGTGCAACCGCCGGCCGCGATCGAATTGCATGCGGATGTGCAATCGAGCGGACCGCTGGCGCAGTGTGCGGTCGTCGCCAGCGTTTCCGGACGGGTGGTCGCTCGTGGGACGGTGACGCTGCGTTTCGGGGCGGCCAGTTAACGCGTGGGATTCCGGTGACTCAACGCAAGCATTCAACGATCGTTGCCGGCGTCGCGGGGGTCCTGTGGGCCGCTTCGGCGTGGGCGCAGGTGGCTGCGACGTCGCCCATCGACGCGTTCGAGCAGCGCCTTCAGGCGATCAATGCCAAGACGGCGCACGTGGCGGATCTCACCGCTGGCTTTGTGCAGGAAAAGCAGTCGCCGTTGCTGAAAAAGCCGATCGTCAGCCGCGGTCATCTTACGGCCAAGGGTGGGCGATCGCTCTGGCAAACCACCGCGCCGCAGCCACAGACGATGGCGAGCGATCCGCAGACGCTTCGGCTGTATTTTCCGGATCGCAACGTGATCGAGGTATATCCGGTGCGAAGCCAGTGGGGCATGCTGGCCGCCTCGCCATTGCCGCGGCTGGGTGACTTGGAAAAGACATTCACCCTGGCGCCCGATTCGGCGGCGGGGCTGGCGGATGCGAACACGCCCAAGGATGCGATCGCGATCCGCATGACGCCGCGCAGCGATCCAATCAAGCAGTATGTCGATCACGTTCGCGTCCTGCTCGATGCGGATCGCGGGCTGGTGCTGGCCTTTGAAATGACCGATCCGGACGGCGAAGTCACGCGACTGCGATTTTCCAACATCCGTGTCGATACCGGCGTGCCGGACTCGGCCGTTGAACTGCATGCGCCGGCGGACGCGAAGATCGTCAAGCCGCTGGGCGATTCCGGGGTCGCTCGACCATGACGGCGGCCGCTTCCGGGGGGACTGCTGTTGCGCCGCAGCCTTGGGGCGTTCGCGCGGGGCTGCAGGTGTTCTTTTTCCTCACCCGATGGGCGTCGGCCGCCTTGCGGTGGCTCAAGCCGCTGGCGGTTCCGTTGGCGCTGTGGG
>JBQCCH010000228.1:0-10523 GCA_051962375.1 Tepidisphaeraceae bacterium | reverse complement strand
GCTCGGCCGTTCCTGCCATTTTGTTTTTCGCTTTTTTCCCTAACCCCCGGCCCGGCCTCGGCCCAACCCCGTTTTGAACCGCGCGCCAGTGCGACGGCCCTTGCCCAGACCGCCACGCCACTTATCGCACGCATGAAACCCCAAAACCGAACGCGAAAAGAGCTCATCCGGTCTGCTCCCTTACGCAGTACGCATTACGCAATATGCCGCCCGCAAACGTCTCCTCGAATTGCCAAAGAGCCCGCGACCGCCGCGTCGCCGCATGCTCCGTTCTACCGCCCCGGCCGGCCCTGTCAGCCAAAATCTCCGGGGCCAAACGATTTTTTCGATCTCGCCGAAGCCCCAAGCCCCAAGTCCCAAGCCCCAAACCCCAAGCCTGGGCCCCGACCACGTAAGGCGCAAAAAAAAAATCGACGCCGCGCAGAGCGGCGTCGACGGTGTTTTTGAGATTCAACGAAACGAACCGACCCTCGCTCAAGCAACGATACCGCGTCGGCGGCGCAGCACGCCGATCGCGCCCAGCCCGATCAGGCTGCACGCCATCGGCTCCGGCACAAGCGTGTACCCGATCACGTCATACGCCGTCAGTTCCGGCGTCGCCAGATCGCGATACGTGCCCGGCGTGCCAAACGCGTCCTGCACGTAGTGCGTCGAATTCGACAACCAGTCGGCATAGTCGGCGCCGGAACCTTGGTTGAAGCTCATCACGTTGGTCACGCCACTGTCGATCGAAAAATAAGCGCTGCTGGCACTCGTCGAGTGGGTCAGTGTCCCCGGCGCGCTGTAACGGAAGACGTCCAGGGAGCCCAAATACGAAGCTGAGTAAGTCTGACCCAGCGACGTTGCCGGTCCCCCCACGCCCAGCACTTCGTCGATTTCATGCATCGCGACCGTCTGCAAATCGTAAAGCCCCGGGTTAAGCGTGCCGGAGCGCGACAAATTCATCAATGACGTATTCAGCGTGATCGTGGCGTTGTCAGGATTGGTCCCGAACCCCAGCGCACGAGCATGGGGCATCGATAGCGCCATGTTATCGTAGCCGTTGAATGTCGTTGTATTGGGTAGATTGCTTAAAGCGAGCGCATCGTTCGCCGACGTGGAACGCGCCGCCAGCGCGGCACGATAGTCCACATAACTGACTCCAACCAGTGACTGGCTCGATTGACCCAGACCCGAGGTGCCATTGGCGAAGGTGATCGAAACGCTCAGCGGCGTCGACGTCGAGGTGCCGATCTTGCTTTCGATTTCCGCGATCGCGTTGTTGATGCCCGCCTCGATCCCGGCGGCGTTGGCGTTCGTGGTGATCGACGAATCGAACGTCGGTGTGATGGTGATCGACGCGGCCCGAACGCTCGCGCCGGACGCAACGGTAGCCAGGACGGCCCAAGCCGTCGTCCGATAAAATTTGCGGTTCCGCATCGATTCTCCTTGCCCACCCAGTCTCGCGAAGAAGTATGCCCACGGCCGCTGAAACTGGCAACAAGATTCTTTCGAGCCTGTTTCGATCGCCGGCGCAGGGCTTCTGCGTCGACCTCACCGCGCGTTCCGGGCGTGCGGACTGTGACGTCTGTGCCGACGGAGGGGGGGCGGAGGGCGCAAAAAAAAATCGACGCCGCGTTACGCGACGTCGATCAGGAATCAAAGGATGCTCGGCAATGGAGTTACCCGACGCGTGCCCGTCGGCGACGCAGAACGCCGATCGCCCCAAGCCCGATCAGGCTGCAGGCCATCGGTTCAGGCACCACGGTGTAGCCGACCACGTCATACGCCGTCAGTTCCGGCGCAGCCAAGTCGCTGTACGTGCCCGGCGTGCCGAACGCGTCCTGCACGTACGGCGTCGCGGTGGAAAGCCAATCCGCATAGTCCCCTTGGCCGTCCTGGTTGAAGCCGCGGATGTTGGTCGTTCCGCCGTCGATCGAAAAATACGCGTTCGCCGAGGACGACGTCGTATAGCTCGAAACGCCCGGCGCGCTGTAGCGGAACACATCCAGCGATCCCATGGTGGTCGCTTGGTCCGACGAGCCCAGGTTGGACCCGCCGCCGCCCACGCCCAGCACCTCGCTGATTTCGTGCATCACCACCGTCTGCAGATCGTAATTGTCCGGATTCTGCGGGCCCGTGCGACTGAAGTTCATCAGCCCGGTATTCAGGCTGATCGTGCTGTCGGCGCCGGTGGAAACGGCATTACTGAATCCCAGGGCTCGCAACAGCGGCAGCGAAGCAACGATGTTGCTGATGCCGTTGAACGACGCCGTGTTCGGCAGGTGGGCAAGGGCCGTCATGTCGTTCGCCGACGTCGCCCGCGACGCGACCGCCGCGCGAAACGCGCTGTACGACAGGGTGCTGATGTTCGTTTGGCTCTGCCCCAGGCCGTCGGACATGGTCGTGAAATCGATCGACACCGAGAGCGGCGTCGCCGTCGAGGTGCTCACTTTGCTTTGCACTTCCGTGATCGCATTATTGATGCCCGCGATAATCGCGGCACTGTTCGGATCGGTCGTGATGGAAGAATTGAAAGTCGGCGTGATGACAATCGGGGCGGCGTGAACCGCAGCGACCGACGTAACCGTTGCAAGGACGGCACACGCCATCGCCCGCGGAAGCAATTCACTCTGCATAATTTCTCCTGTCCCACCTAGGGATGCGGGCGGATTATGTCACAGAATCCGACCGCCGCAACTCGTTTTCTTGCTGCCCTTTGCGTGAATTCCGCCTGAAGCGCAGGCTGTCGCAAAAATGAACGATGGGTTGTGCTGACTGTAACGATCATGCCGGCGCCGGCGGACGAAGCGCTGTCGCCGCCGCGTCGCGATCGGTCGCGGGCGATCTCCCCCTTGACGCATCCGCTAACTGGTTTTCCTATAGTGAACTATGGCATCCACTTCGCCGATCCCCGCGCCGGGCATTGATCCGCAGATCCAAGCCGCCTGCGACGCGTTCCGCCGCGACTACCGCGCCGCCCAGGCGGAAATCGCCAAGGCCATCGTCGGGCACGGCGAGATCATCGACGGCGTGCTCACCTGCCTCTTCACCGGCGGCCACGCGCTGCTGGAAGGCGTTCCCGGCCTCGGCAAAACCGCGCTCATCCGCGCGCTCGCCGACGCCCTGCACCTGAAGTTCAGCCGCATCCAGTTCACGCCCGACCTCATGCCCGCCGACGTCATCGGCACCAACGTCATCGAAGAAGACGAGCACGGCCGCCGCGCGTTCAAGTTCATGAACGGCCCGATCTTCGCCCAGATCGTCCTGGCCGACGAAATCAACCGCGCCACCCCCAAAACCCAAAGCGCCCTGCTCGAAGCCATGCAGGAAAAACAAGTCACCGCCGGCGGCGAGCTGCGCCCGCTCGAAGCGCCTTTTTTCGTGATGGCCACCCAGAACCCGCTCGAGCAGGAAGGCACTTACCCGCTGCCCGAAGCGCAGCTCGATCGTTTCTTCTTCAAGCTCAGCGTCAATTATTCCGGCCGCGCCGAACTGCACGAGATCCTGAACCGCACCACGCGCGAATACCGGCCGGCCATCCAGCCCGTGCTCGACGGGCCGCGCATCATCGAACACCAGAAGCTCATCCGCCGCGTCATCATCGCGCCGCACGTGCAGGATTATGCCATCCGCTGCACGCTCGCCACTCACCCGCAAGGCGAATTCGCCGTGCCGATGGTGAACCAATACCTGCGCGTCGGGGTCAGCCCCCGCGCCGCCCAGGCGATCACGCTCGCCGCCAAAGTTCGCGCCCTGCTCGACGGCCGCTACCACGTCAGCTTCCAGGACATCAAAGACGTCCTGAAGCCGGCGATGCGCCACCGCGTCGTCCTGAACTTTGAGGGCGAAGCCGAAGGCATCTCCCCCGACACGATCATCCAGCAGATCGTCGATTCCGTGCCGACGCAGGTGCCCGACGCGGTGAAGCCCGGCTAAGCCGCATGCAGATCGTCCACTGGATCCTCGCCACCGACGCCGGCCTCGTGACGAGGATCGCGATCGGCGTCACGATCTTTGCGGCCCTCGCCGCTTCCGATTACCACCGCAACGGGCCGGCCGCCACGCGCTGGCGCGAGTACGGCGTGCTGCTCATCTGCGTGGGGGCGGCGGTCCTCTACGGCGTCATCAACGACCTGATCACCAGCACCCTGTCGTGGGAATACTTCTACTACGGCAAAGGCCTGGACCAGGTGCTCGGCCCCGAAGTGCCGCCGGCGCCCGGCGCTTTGCATTGGGAAGCCGCCAAAATCGGGATGAAGGCCACCTGGACCGTCGGCCTGATCCTCAGCGTCGCGCTGCTGCTGGCCAACAACCCCCGCGCCCGCCGGCCGCGACTCCCATTCCAACGCCTGCTCCGCTGGATCCCCGTGATCTTCACAATGGCCGCCCTCTGCGCCATCGCCGGCGGGTGGATCGGATACGCGGGCGGCCTGGATCATGCGTCGAAGGATTTCCAGGACATTCTGCGCGAAAACCTGTTCCGTCCGCACCGCTTCATCGCCGCGTGGGGCGTCAACCTCGGCGGCTACGTCGGCGGGCTGGCCGGAACGGCGATCGGCGTCGTCGGCATCCTCCGGTCCCGCAAAAACGCCGAGGCCCGACTCGGCAACCCCGCGCCATCGCCATCAGTCGGTCACAACAACGACAGTTCGACCCCCGGTTAACGCCCGTGCTCAAGCTGCACCGTTCAAGACGCTCGCCGCGGCACCGAATCAATTCTTTCCCGCATGCACCTGCGCATGATTCAGCCCCGCCACCAGCAGCACGCCGCCGGCAATGTTGCCGATGAGCGTGGGGATCAGGTAATGCCCCAGCACATCCAATATCGACCGCTCGTGTGCCCAGACCAGGCTCAGCGTTTCGACCGCCCCGGCGACCACATGGTTAAACCCGCCGATGCCGATCACCCACGTGATCAGCAGGATGACGAAAAAATGCGCCGACTCCGCATACGGCAGCAGCCACACCAAGAGCGCGATCAGCCAGCCGGCAAAAAACCCCCGCATCGCCGCCGCGAAGAACGGGGGCTTCATCGCTTCCTCGCCGATTTGCAGCATCGTGCGCTGCACGTCGCTCTCCAGCGCCGGCGTGTGCGTCAGCACCCAGCTGATGATCGCCGCCCCAATCATGTTCGCCAGCAGCACCACGACCCACAGCCGCATTACGTTGATGAACGTCGACCCGTTGCGCTCGCGAAGCAGCGGCAGGATCGGCGTGAGCGTGTTCTCCGTGAACAACTGCTGCCGCCCCAGGATCACGACGATGAACCCCACGCTATACCCCAGCTTGGCCACCAGCGGCCGCCAGGGCGCGTCAGGCAGGTGATGACGCAGCAGCGTCTCGGTGACCAGCGAGAACCCCATCGAAAGCCCCGCCGCCAGCCCCGACCAGAACAGGGCCGAGCTCGTTCGCTTCAGTTCGTCGTCGGCTTCCGTGAGGATGGCTTCGTAAACGACCTTCCCGCTGGGGGCGGCCCGTTCTTCGGCATCCTTGTGGGCGGACGCTTCCTTCTGTTCTTCGGATTGCTCATCGGGCGGCTCGCTCATGCCGCATTGTAGCCGTCGCAAGAGCTCGACACGCGCCCGGCACATGGCGCGGCCCGGTTCCGTCGCGTCGGCCATCAATCCGCGTCGGCCATCAATCCGCGTCAGCCATCAATCGTTCGGCGAAACGACTTCCAACTGCCCCGTCCCCTGCGGGCATTTCACGTCGATGATCGCCTGCCCCTTCGGATCGGAGCGCTTCACCCAGTCGGCATCGCCGGGGCGCTTCACTTCGGTGCCTTCGGACATCGCAAACGCCGTCTCCGGCGAAATGCCTTCGGTCCCGCCCGAGCCGCCGCGCTGCTTCAGTTCGGCATCCAGCTTCTGCCGCGCCTCGGCACTGATCCGCTCCAGGTACGCGACAAATTGCGACTTATGCCCATCGCACGTAAACACATACGCCCGAACCGCCTGCTTGCCGTCGACGTCGAAGGGGGGAATCTTCTGGTAATCGTCCGCGAATACGGTTTTGCCGTCGTCGGTGGTGAAAAAGATCTGCGGCACCGGCGCCGGCTGCGGAGCGTTGCCGGCGATCTGGTACACGATGAACGCCAGCGACAAAACGATCACCGCCAGAGTCAGGCCGGTCGTGAGCGCGGGATTGCGGTTCAGGTTTTCTCGAACGCCCAAGTGGCCTCCTTTCCGGACAGCTGAATCGTACGGAACGTCGCAGGACGTGGATACATCGACGCGGGATTGTGCGTCGGATCGGGAGTTTGCACAAGCCGTCGCCAAACGCAAGGCCGATAACATCCGGCCAATTGCTACAGTTTCACTGCGTTATCGGCATTCGCGTGGGAGACCTGTCGCGGGGGAAAAGTTTCGTTGGCCGCGCGCGGGGGGCGTGTCATGCTGCGGGGGTGAAAAGGGCGCTTCGTCTACTATCGGTTACGGTGACCAGTTTACTTTTGTCCGGTTTTTCACCGGCCGCGCCCGCGTCGTTCACGCCTATGCCGGATCACCGTCTCGCCGACATCAAGCCGCTCGAAGTCCGCATCCGCAAGATGCACCTGGTTCGGCCTGACCTCTTGCATTACCCCATTCAGTACGATGTGTATTGCTGAGTGCCAACCCGCCCGCCAATGCGTCGGCGGCCTTTCTCCCCGATTTGCCCACCGTAGACACGCCTTTGCGGCACCCCACGTCCGATAATTCTTAAACCGCCACGTGCGCCTCGGCGAGTTGCGCCAAGGCATCGGTCGCCGATTTCACATCCGCCAGCGTTACGAACGGGCTGAAGCTGAACCGCGTCGTCCCGCCGGTGGAAGCGGTCCCGATGGTTTCGTGGATGTGCGGCGCACAGTGCAGGCCCGCCCGCGTCAGCAGGCCGAACTGTTCTTCCAGGTGGTTCGCCAGCTCATTCGGCTCGATTCCGTCGATCCGCACTGAAAACACGCCGATCCGGTCGCTGTCGCTGGGCGGCCCGAAGAACCGCAGCCCGGGCACGCCTTCCACGCCGTCGATGAACGCCCGCACCAGTTCCTGCTCTTCGATCTGCACCTTCTCGATCGATTTTTCCATCAGCCACTTCACCCCCTCGGCCAGGCCGATGATGCCGATCGCATTGTGGCTGCCCGGCTCGTATCGGTCGGGCATCATCAGCGGCTGCACCGGGTGCTCGCTGGCCGATCCCGTTCCCCCTTCGCGCAGCGGCCGCAACATCTTTTCCAGCCCCGGGCGAATGTACAAAAACCCGGTGCCCAGCGGCCCCAGCAGCGCCTTGTGCCCCGGCGCCGCCAGCAAGTCGATGCAATCCGCCTGCACGTCGATCGGCACATGCCCCACGCTCTGGGCCGCGTCCACGACGAACGGCACCGCGTGTTCCCGGGCGATGCGCCCGATCGTCCGCACCGGCTGAATCGTCCCCGTCACATTGCTGCCGTGCGTGATCGCGATCAGCTTCGTGTCCGAACGAATCGCCCGGCGAATGTCCTGCGGATCGACCAGCCCCGTCGTCGGGTCCACCGGCACCACCGTCTTTTCAATCCAGCCGTACTCCACCATCGCGTTGATCGGCCGCAGGATGCTGTTGTGATCGACCGCCGTGCAGATCACGTGCCCCTTGCCCGCCGGATCGATCAAGCCCTTTATCGCCAGGTTCAAGGCATCCGTGCAGTTGAGCGTGAAGATGAAATGGTTCGCCGACTCCGCATGAAGGAAGCGCTTCAGCAGTTGCCGCGTCTCATTGATGAGTCGGCCGGTCTCGACCGCTTCGGAATATCCACCTCGACCGGCGCTGGCGCCCAGCATCTGGGCGTAGCACATCATCGCTTCGGTCACGGCTCGGGGCTTCGGAAAGCTGGTCGCAGCATTATCCAGGTAAATACGACGGGGGCCCATAACGCCATGTTAGGCATATGGTTTAAATCATCAACAAATCTTCCACACTTTATTCACACCCCTGTTCGGGTGTTGGCCGCCCGGGGTCACCAGAAATACCATTCGTCCTTTTTGAACACGTACCACGCGATAAGCACATACGCCCCGAGCAGGAAGTTCGTCGTCGCGTGCGCCACGATGCACGCCCCCAGCGACCGAGTTTTCCACAACAGCGCCGCGATCAGCAACGCCCAGACGATCGCCGTCAGCCACTGCGGGTGAACCGCCGCAAACACCAGCGGCACGCCCCAGAACGCGCCCCGGTCGTATTCGCCGATCTCCTGCAATTCAAAATTGTTCGGGCTCGCGATCGATCGCCACAGGAAATCGCGCCAAAACCGCTCTTCCATGAACGGCACCACCAGGCTCGCCCCCGCCCAGCGAAACGCGATGAACGCCCAAAGCCAACCCCCGTGCAAATGGTCGTACGGGTGATACGCCTCCGCCCGGATGTTGCCGATCATCCGCGTCCAGCTGAGCCACGGCTGGCTCATCAGCAGTTTTTCCATCCCGATCCACTGCACGATGCCGATCACTCCCACGGCCACGCCCAGCCCCAGGTGCGTCCAGCGGATGCGCGTATAGCTCGGCCACAACGCGATCAGCAACGCCGCAACGATCAGCGACTTCAACACATATGAAATCGGATAAAACCCCGTCCACTGCACGCCCGCCCACGTCAGCGCCATGAAGACGGCCATCGGAAGGATGTAAGCAACATCGGGCCGCACACGGGTCATCGGGCAGCATTGTGTCGCGATGCCCGGGCAAGGCAAGCCTCAATCCGCCCGGCAAGCTCGGTTTTCACCTCGCCCATCGTCGGGCAGCGCTCGCCCAGCACCGCCCGCATCGACGTCACCGGCCGACCGCTCAACCCGCAGGGAACGATCAAGTTGAAGTACGACAAGTCGGTCGTCACATTCAGCGCCACGCCGTGCATCGACACGCCCCCTTTGATGCGCACGCCGAGCGCGCAAATTTTTTCGAGCGTCGCGCTTCCCATCGAAGCCGGCCGGGTCCAGACGCCGATCGCCCCCGGATCAAGCTCCGCCGAGATCTCAAATCGTGCCAGGGTGTCGATGACCGCGTGCTCCAGCACCTTCACATACGCGCCGACGCTCAGCCGATGGTCCGCCAACCGCACGATCGGATACGCCACCAACTGCCCCGGGCCGTGAAACGTGATGTCGCCGCCGCGATCGGATTCGACGATCTCCACCCCGCGTGCCGCCAGCAGTTCCTGCGACGCCACCAGGTGCGACGCGCTCTCCGCCGCCCGCCGTCCGAACGTAATCACCGGCGGATGCTCGACCAGCAGAATCGCTTCTTCCGCCCCTTCGCGCACCGCGTCATGCACGCGCTCCTGCTCGCGCCACGCGCTGCGGTAGTCGAGAATGGACAGATCAATCACTCTCACAAAAACCCGAATCCCAACGCCGAGCCGCCCTACAGGAGTCGCGGCGCAAGTCGCCCTGCATCAGTCATAAGAAGGCTTCACTCAGCCCTCATCAGCGGCTTGCTTCTTTCCCGGTCGATCCCCGTTTCACCGGCGCCAGCACCTGCGCGCTGCGGGCAGGCACATACACCTGCAGGCTCTGGTCGCGGCCGGAAAAACTCATCTTCTGCACCGCGTACACCTGGTTCTCCACGCACAGGCCCGGCCCTTCGAAGCGCTTCGCGTCGCTGTTCAGCACCACGCGATAGTCCACCGGGTCGGGCACCGGGATACGCCAGTCCGCGTAGCTCTGCGTCGGATGAAAATTGAACACAAACACCAGCGGCCCGCGCCGATACACCAATTGCTTCTCTCCCTCGCCCACCCACAATTGCTCGATGAAGTTGTCGTTCAGCAGGTCGAACTCGATATCCAGATCCTGCATCGCCCGATCAAACTCAGCCAAGCCCTTGTAGCGAAGCTGGTCGGAATCCACCAGGCTCCACTGCCGCCGGCAGTATTTGTAGCTGTTGCCGTTTCCTTCGCGCGGGAAATCGACCCATTCCGGGTGGCCGAACTCGTTGCCGATGAAATTCAGATACCCTTCGCCCGCCAGGCTGAACGTCACCAGCCGAATCAGCTTGTGCAGCGCGATGCCCCGGTCGATCACCAGGCTCTGCTTGTTCTTGGCCATGCTCCAGTACATCTCGGCATCCATCAGCCGAAACGCCAGCGTTTTGTCTCCCACCAGCGCCTGGTCATGGCTCTCCGAATACCCGATGTGCTTCTCGCCATACCGGCGGTTCATCAGCGTGTGAAACAGCTCGTGCATGCTCCACTGGTCGTCGCTCTTTTCCTTCAGAATCTTGATCCAGTAATCCGGCACCCCCATGGCCAGCCGGTAATCAAACCCCAGCCCCCCCTCGCGCGTCGGCCGGGCGATGCCCACCATGCCGCTGACGTCTTCGGCGATCGTGATCGCGCCCGGCTTGGTCTCGTGGGCGACGAGGTTGGCCATGTGCAGGTAGGCCACCGCGTCGCGGTCGACGTTGGGGCCGAAGTAGTCGTCGTATGAGGTGAACTTCTTGCCCAGGCCGTGGTCGAGGTAGAGCATGCTCGTGACGCCGTCGAAGCGGAAGCCGTCGAAGCGGTACTCCTCGAGCCAGAAACGGACGTTGGAGAGG
>JBQCCH010000227.1:0-10979 GCA_051962375.1 Tepidisphaeraceae bacterium | reverse complement strand
ATCGAACTGCGCCTGCAGCAACTGCGCCGCCACCAGGGAGCGCCGATACTCCGGCAGCACGTTGATCTGCGTCACGTAGCCGATCTCATCGCGCTTCTGATACCGATCCGCGGCCATCAGATACCCCACCGGCGCGGCCGCTTCCGAGGCACCGCCCTGCGCTTCGGCCACCAGCACCTGGTTCAGGCGAATCTTCCCCAGCAGCGCCGCCCTCGGCAGGAAGCCCAGCTCGCGCGAGTGCTGCTTCTGCATGCGATCGATGAAGGCCAGATCGTCCGCCGTTCCCGGCCGAATGGTGATCGGCCGGCGGGCGACAATGGGGGTGTACGTCAGCCCAAGGTCTTCGTCGATGCGGGTCAGGGTGGTTTCGGTCATGGTGTTCCCGGTTCGTGAAATGAAAAAGCCACAGCAGGCTCAGAGCACACAGGCATAGAGCACACAGGCACAGCGCACACAGGCGGCTCTCTTGGCTTCATCCCATTGCTTCTCTGTGTCCTCGGTGATTGCTGTGGCGAACTACGCCGCCTGTTGCAACGCGTGCTCTTGTTCCAGCCGGGCGTCGATGCCGTCGGCGAAGTTCAGGCGGGCGTGTTCGCCGAAGAGTTCGCGGGCGGCTTCGTCGTAGGCTTCGGCGGCGGCGAGTTCGTCGTGGAATCCGCCCAGGCTGCGCGAGACGCCGTCTTTTTTAATCTGCGCGATCCACCGCTCTCGCCGTTTATCCCAGCAGACGCCCTTAAAACGCGAACTCGGTGGCCGACCGCAGAACATCCGCGCCTTGCGATTGCTCGCCGATTTCTCGCTCAGCGTCCGCACCACCAGGTTCTCCCGCCGGCAGTCCAGAGGATCATCGTTGCGATGCATCACGCACAGGTCGTCTTCCACGTTCATGATCAGCGAGTGCAGACGGGTACGGCCGTCCTCCGTTCCCGTTGCGACGCGCCCGTGCCTCGGCTCGCCCTCCTGATCGCCGGGAAACGAGAAATGAAACCGCCGCCCCTCAACCAGCGGTAAATCCGCCTCGTCGATGATCGCTTCGCGTCGACGCATGTCGTGCCCGCTCAGCGGCACGCGCCACACGCCGGGGCGGCCGGGGTCCGGGTAAGGGGGGGCGTATCGCCCGTTCTCTTCGACCAGCCACTGCAGATCCGCCTTGGCGTAGATCTTGATCCGCTGACCCCCCTCGGTGCGCCCGCAGGTGATTTGCCCTTCGCTTTCCCAGCGAAGGATCGTTGTCTCATTCACCCCGAACATCTGGGCCGCCTCGCGCAGCTGCACCCAGCCCGCCGGGATGTGATACGCCTTCCCGCGCCCGGCCAGCTTGTAGACGCAGTCGTCGCCGCGGATCTTGTCGATCGCCGCCCGCACTTCATCGAGATTGTAAATCCGGCAGGGCTTGTTCGTCGGCGATCGCCCCCATTCGCCCTCGGGCAGCTTGCCTTCGTTCGACCAGTTCACCCACGATTGCCGCGAGATCCCGAGCAATTCGCACGCCCCGTCGATGTCGACATATCCCTCCGGCAACACCGGCGCTTCCGCCAGCCGCTGGCGCAAGGCTTCGACCTCGGCCTCGGGGTAAATCTTGGCCCGTTTGCCATCCGGGGTTTTGTTCCACACCCCGCAGCACAGTCGGCCGTTGGTGTGCCACAGCGCCAGCGTATCCGGCACGATGCCCAATCGCCGCGCCGTCTCGTCGCGATCGATGAACCCTTCGGGCAAGATCGCCCGCGCGGCGAGGTTGGCGCGCATCCGCTCGACCGCGGCATCCAGCAACGCGATGTCGTAGACGCGATGGCGAACCCCATCATGCACCGCGAACTCGCCCGCATAATCGATCACGCCTTGCTGCACCCACTCGCGCAGCGTGTGATGGGTCACGCCCAGGCGCAGCGCCGCCTGATCCTTGTCGACGAACCCCGCCGGCGGAAACACCGCCGCGTCGCGCCCGGCGAGGAGCGTCTGCACCGCCGCGCGGGAGTACCCCTTCGCATGCGCCGCGAATAAGCGCGGCATCGACACGGCCGGGGGCATGGCCGCGCCCCAGGGCGTCTTGCCCGCCGTCGCCCACGTCTGCCACGTCGTCACATGAATGCCGAACAGCGCCGCCGCTTCGTCGTCGCCGATCCAATCGCCTTCGCCCGGCACGGGCTGCTTCACCGCCAGCGCCGCCTCGATCGGCCACAGGAGAGGCCCGTGGAAGGTGCGCCCGCGCGACCCGACATACGCCCGCTTCACCCCGGCGGCGATCCGCCCCGCCGCCACCCACCGCCGCCACGTATTCGCCGACACCCCCGCGATCGCGATCGCCTCGTCGAACGTGACCCACCGTTCCTGATGAGGCTGATCGGCGGATGAATCCGCGAGCGGCCGATCGCCCCCCGCCGCCGGAAAGGCCGCCGGGGTGGCCGAGTCCTGCGCCGGGAGAACGCCCGCCGTATCGTTCGCCGTATCGTTCGCTGTTGGGTCCGCCCTGTGATTCGCCCCGTTCATGTCCGAAGTATCGGCTGGCGGACTGCACGACTTCGGGCGGATTAGCGGGATTGCGGGTATGGGACGTCGACCCATCCGGCGGGAGCGGGCGGGCCAATAAGAACGGGGTTGGCGTGCCGCCTAGGGCGGGTGCGGGCGAATGGGCACATTTCTGCAGCACTGCAGAAACCTTTTGCAGTGCTGCGGAGACTCGCTGCAGGACTGCAGAGCCCTTCTGCAGCACTGCGGAGACTCGCTGCAGTGCTGCAGGACCCTTCTGCAGCGCTGCGGAGACTCGCTGCAGGACTGCAGAGCCCTTCTGCAGCACTGCGGAGACTCGCTGCAGTGCTGCAGGAACCTTCTGCAGGGCTGCGGGAACTCTCTGCAGTGCTGCAGAACCGTTTTGCAGTCCTGCAGGAGCCTTCTGCAGCGCTGCAGAAAGCGTCTGCAGTGGCTCTGAGCGACGTGGCCTCGCTGCACAAGGACTCTGCAGTGCCTCCGAAATATTCTGCGGTTTTTGGGATTGATTTTTCAGTATCTAAAAACGAGATTCGACCATTGGAGAATGTCGCTTCGTCGTCTGAAGCGTCGGTTTCACCGCCCAGACCATTTGCCGGCATGGTCGTGCCACGGAATTGTGGGCGTCATCCTCTTTTGGAGTCGCCAAGACGGCTTGGCCGACATAGACAACTGGTTCCTTATGCCGACACTGAATTTCAAAGGCAAAGCTGTCATCGAGACGTACCATCACACGGTGCCGCACCACCGCCTGGAATTTGATGAGAAGCTCTCCCTGCTGCCCAAAGGGCAAAAGCCCGCGCTCGACGGCAACCTGATCATCGAAGGCGACAACCTGCTGGCCCTCAAGGCCCTGCTGCCCACGCACGCCGGCAAGGTCAAGTGCGTCTACATCGACCCGCCGTACAACACCGGCAACGAAGGGTGGGTCTACAACGACAACCTCACCCAGCCGCAGTTCAAGGAATGGATCGGCAAGACCGTTGGCAAGGAAGGCGAAGACACCACACGGCACGATAAGTGGTGCTGCATGATGTATCCCCGAATCACCTTGCTTCGAGAGTTGTTGAGGGACGATGGCATTATGTTCGTGAGCATTGGCGTTGACGAATTAGGCGCGCTAATGGAACTGATGTCCGAGATATTCTTGACCGAGCTAAATCGCCTCGCTGTGTTTGCGTGGAAGTCGCGGGCGAAGCCGTCGAACTACGGCGACGCAAAGACCAAACCACAGCCCGTAGCTGAGTTCATCGTTGCATACGCGAAAAATGCTGACAAGGCGAAGTTCTTCCGCATCGCATCCGGTGAAGACAGATCGTATCCGCACAAAACGAAAGAAGGTCGGTCTTATCGCTTACAGACCATCTTGAAATCGAACCGCGGGGAGAACGAGCGTGAGACGATGCGGTTCCCGATTGCCGGGTACACGCCACCGCCAGACCAGCGCTGGCAGGGCGGCAAGCGATTCATACAGGACCTTTATGAAAGCGGGTACATCGAGTTCGTCGATGGCACTCCGTTTCGTCGCTATTATGAGGACGAAGAGGAAGATGAGCATGATCCTCTCTATGCATTTCTGCCGCCCGATTGGACTGGAACCGCGGAAAGCGGCAAGGAAGAGCTTAATCGCATCCTTGGTAATCAACACGGCTTTGATACAGTGAAGCCGACGCCTTTACTAAAGCGACTGATTCAAGCCACGACCAAGGACGACGACATCATTCTCGATTCCTATGCGGGCACGGGAACGACCGGGCATGCTGCTCTTTTGGCAAATGCCTTGGATGAGGGCAGGCGTCGATTTGTCTTGGTTCAAATGAAGCACGACACGAAAGAGCAGGGAGGCGCTCACGTAAACATCTGCGAGACAATCACACGCGAGCGCCTTGATCGAGCGATTAAGGGTTATAAAGTCCAAGGCTCGCGCTCGAAGGAAAAAATTGACCCGCTTGGCGGCTCCTTCACCTACGTTACCGTTGGCGACCCCCTTTTCGGCGAATACCGGGACATGGGCGAGAAGTTGCCGTCGTTCAAGGAGATCGCCAAGTACGTCTTCTACACCGAGACCAGCCAGGAGATCGACCTGAAGCAGGTGGACGAGAAGACCGGCTTCATCGGCTCGACCAGGGCGGCCGGGGGCACGAGCTATTACTTGTTCTACACCCCGAACCGCGAGACCGACCGCGAACTGAGCAGCGAAACCCTCAAGGCGCTGCTCAAGGCCGACAAGAACAAGTCGTGGGTGATCTACTGCGAAAAGGTCTGGCTGCACGCCGACCAGATTCGCGCCTTCGAGGCGGCCAACGGCCGGCGCGTTCGCCCCATGCTGGTGCCGTTCAACCTGAAGTAAGCCGTCGGGGAAAACTTGTCGCGGGCCACGCCGGCGGGGCCCGGCGACGGCAAGGGTCGCTAGAATCAGTCCGAAACGATGGAGCTGAAGCTCTTCCAACGCCGGGTGGTGGACGAGGTCGAGACGTATTTACGCCTCGTCGCGGAGCAGCGCGCAGCAGGCAACACCCGCTACGCCAGCCGCGCGGCGTGGGAAGACCTGAAGCTGGGAGCGTACTACGACCGCAAGAACGGGCTGGGCGAAGACCTGCCCGCGTTCTGCGTGAAGGTGCCCACCGGCGGCGGGAAGACCCTGCTGGCGACGCAGATCCTCGGGTCGGCGTTCCGAACGATCTTCAAAGAGCGAAACGGGGCCGGTCTGGTGCTGTGGGCGGTGCCGACCGACCAGATCTACCGCGATACCCTGCGTCGCCTGCGCGACCGGGACGACATGTACCGCCAGATGCTGGAACACGCGCTGTCCCGACGCATCGAGGTGTGGGAAAAGCACGAGGTCAACCGCCTGTCGCCGGCGAAGTTGCGCGAGTGCCTGAACGTGCTCGTGGTGAAGTTCGGCAGCACGAACCGCGAATCCAGCGAGCAACTGCGGTTCTTCAGGGACTCGGGCGGGAACATCGTCGACCACTTTCCGCCTGAGACGGATTACGACGCCCATCGGAAGCTCAAAGAGCAGGTGAAGAACCTGGACGTATTTGAAAACGCGACCGGTCGTGGTGAGGTGGCGGTGAAAACCTCGGTGGCGAATCTCGTGCGCCTCTGCCGACCGGCGGTGATTCTGGACGAGGGGCATAAGGCCACGAGCACGCTTGCGCGACGGACGATCGAGGATTTTAATGCCTCACTGGTTGTCGAATTGTCAGCCACGCCTAAGACCGTCAAAGCAGATGGGGCAGAGATTCGGCCGAACATCATCTGTCGCGTGAGCGGAAAAGAACTACTCGACGAAGAGATGATCAAGCTGCCCATGAACATCGCGACCAGCGGGCAGAAAGACTGGAAAGACGTGCTGACACAGGCGCGTGACCGCCGCGAGGCGCTGGCGCAGGTGGCGGCGAAACACGCCGAGACCGCGGGCCCGACGAAGCTGATCCGGCCGATGGTGCTGGTTCAGGTGGAACGCACCGGCAGAGAGCAGCGGGAAGCGGGATTCATCCATTCCGAAGATGTGCGGGAATATCTTACTCAAAAGCTAGGGGTTCCGGCGGCGGCAGTGAAGGTGAAGACGTCGGAAACGGACGAGTTGAGCGATGTCGATAACCTCATGGACCCGCTGTGCCCGGTGGAATGGGTCATTACCAAAGCGGCCTTGCAGGAAGGCTGGGATTGTCCGTTCGCTTACATCCTTGTGTCTTTGAACAATACGCAAAGCACGACCGGAATGACGCAACTTGTCGGGCGCATCCTTCGACAACCCTATCAAGAGCGCGCCCCGGAGGAATTCAACGCGCTGAACGAAAGTTATGTCTACTGCCTGCACTTCCGCGCTGGCCAACTGACGGCTGCGGTAAAGGGGGCTCTTGAGAAAGAGGGTTTGGAAGACGCGGCCAATCTGGTTTTCGACTCGAGCGGTGTCCAGGCCACGAAATCGCGGCGGGTGGCGACGATTCGTGAAGAGTTTTCGTCGATGTATGGGAAGCCGTTCGCGGGGAAAATCTACCTCCCCCACTTCTGCGTGAAAACCGGCAAGAACTATGAGCCGTTGGATTATTTCCGGCACCTGCTCGCAACCGTCGACGTGGAGAAGTTGGCATACGACAGGATCGACTGGCCGCTGGCGGACGCACTGAAACAGGCAAAAGACCGCTTCTATCGGATCAGCATCGGCGAGGAACTGTCACGCGAGACCGAAACCGACGCTCATCACATCGAAAGCGACATGGCAACGCAGGCATGGATCGTGGCGAGCCTGCCATTCGATTATCTGAGTCACAAGCAGCTTCGTCTGATCGTCGGCAAGGTCTGCCATCGCCTCTTCGAAAGTGAGTTGGGACTGGCGAATCGGTTGTCGCTCGTGAAATTCGTCGTGCGGGATCGGATCGAGAACTGGCTTCAGGAGCAGATTGATCTCCAGACCGAGAAGGCATTCCGCACACTGCACGAAGAGGAGCGGCTGGTGTTCTATCTTGAGTGCGCGGGATGCAGGTTTGAGATTCCGCAGCAAATCTGCGTGCCTGCGGGGCCGCAATTGATGCACGATGACGGGGACTTGTCGGCGAAATCGCTATTCGATTTCGTTCCAGCGGAGTCACAGAATTCGTATGAGCGCGCGGTAGCGCTGTGCTTGGACCGCGACGAAAACGTGTTGTGGTGGTACCGCAACTTGGTGGGGCCGGACAGCTTCTCCATCCAAGGCTACAAACGCCATCGGCTGCGCCCTGACTTTGTGGCGCAGAGCACCCTTGATCGACAGCAACACGCTGTGTGGGTAATCGAGAGTAAAGGCAAACACCTTCAGGGGAATGCGGACACCACATATAAGCGGGACATCGCAAAGGTCTTCACTAAGTTGGGACAGCGAGTTTCTTGGCAAGAGTTGGGGTCGGAGTTCAAGGATCACCGCTTCTGCTTTCATGTGCTGGATGAGGGTCAGGAAGCCGGGCGCGAGTGGAAGGACGAATTGCTGGCGATTCTCGCGTCGTAGTCTCAGCGACGGCGAAATCAGACGGCAATTACCGCACGCTGCTTCTGCGCGCACGATCCGAGCAGGCGAATCGAGGGCTTGCTTTCGTTGAGTAAAACATTGCGAGCGTCTTAAGTTCCCCCCTTCTCCTTCCGATCTCTAAGGCAGAACCTTGACGGTTTTCCCGCTCAATGTTGAGGGGGCCCGATCAGGACACATCGATCCGTCGCGCAATGGGAGTAATCCAAGGCGACATTCAGAGGAGGCGTCATGCGGAACAGTTACATGCCCGCGAAGCTGAACGAACAGGTGGCGTGGGCGGCGAATTTCGTCGCGATCGTCATGCCGGCCGTGACCAATTACGGGGTGCCCCAGGCCATGATGACGGCCTTCGACACCCTCAACACCCAACTGCAGGCCGCGTGGCTTGTGTCGCAAAGCGAATCCACCCGTACCAAGCTTACCGTCATTCAACGCGACAAACTCCTCAAGCAGATGAGGGCGGCGGCGGGCAAGCTCGTGTCGATCATCCAGGGGACCCCGGACGTGACGGACGACATGCTCGTGGCCGCGGGATTGACCGTGCGCAGCACCGCCCGCACCAAGCCCGACATGCCGCTGCAGCCGGTCGTGGGGGTGACGCGCATCAACGGCCGCGACGCGTTCATCGAAATCATGAAAGCCCGGGGCAGCCGCGGCAAGCCGGCGCGTGTGGAATCGGCAACGATCATGATCGCGACCGGCGACACCTGCCCGATGTCGATGGACGGCTTCAGCTATTACACCACCACCGGCGACACCAAAGTGACGCTCAGCTTCCCGCCCAGCGACACGGGAACGACGGTGTGGGTGACGGCCTTCTGGACCAACACCGCCAAGGTGAGCGGCCCGTCGTGCACCCCGATCCCGGTGCAACTCCCGGCCGGCGGCAACTATCAGCCCGTCAATACCCAGAAACCCGCCCCGATGCGCGTGGCCGCTTAATCGCACGCCCATGCATCCTGCCCCCCGCCGCCCGCGCCAGGCCCACGCCCGGTGCGGGCGGCGGTGTTTTGCCATCGACCGCACGAAGGCTCGCGTAAGATGCGGAGCATGGACGCATCATCGCCCGGCTCGGCGGGGGAATATCGGTTGCAGCAGCAGTACGGCACGCACGACCGGGCGGCTGCGTTTTATCGCACGCAGGTGCGCGATCGCCTGAACGACCGCATGCGCCGCTTCCTGGCCGAGCGGGAGATGATGTTCGTCGCCACGGCCGATGCGCGCGGGCAGTGCGATTGCTCCGTGCGGTGCGGGCCGGCCGGGTTTGTGGTGGCGATCGACGACCGAACGCTGGTCTATCCCGAATATCGCGGCAACGGCGTGATGGCGAGCCTGGGCAACCTCAGCGAGAACGCGCACGTCGGCCTGCTGTTGATCGACTTCGAGCGCGACTGCGTCGGCCTGCACCTGAACGGGACGGCCACGATCGTGGAGACCGACGCCCTGCTCGCCGAGCCGAACCTGCCCCAGCGCGTGAAAGCCGATTGCCAAACCCGCGGCGGACGCCGGCCCGAGCGATGGGTGCGCGTCGTCATCGACGAAGCCTACATCCATTGCGCCAAGCACATCCCGATGATGGCGAAAGTGCCGAAGAAAATCGATTGGGGCACCGACGACCCGGCAAAAAAAGGCGGCGATTACTTCGGCGTCGCCACCGACACCGAGCGCGGGGCAACCAATGGCGATGGCGCTGCGTGAAGGATCTCCCCCCACGCGTCACCGGCCGAATCATCCCCTGAGCCTGTCGGGCAGTTGCCGTGGATTTCGGTCAGCCGGTGCGGGATGCTCAGAAAAGGATTGAACCCTCACCCCCGCCACCATCGCCAGAGCCATGCGCCGAGCGTGAACAGCAGCGAGATCACGATGCAGCTGACGATGGGAACGTAAACGCGGACGTGATCGGTTTGATAGACGATGTCCCCCGGCAGGCCGCGAAAACCGAACCGGGCGGCGAGCATGATGCCGATGCCCGCAACGGCGAGGAAAATGCCCGTGTACACCAGGATGCGGCCGAGGTCGGTCATGGAGGCATCTTACCCGCGCGAGCGCGCTGGCGAGAACCGTGCGATTGCGGTACAGCTATCCCGTCGGCCGGGCGAGGCGGACAACATACGCGGACGAGGAAGGACCATGCGAATGACGAAGTTTTCCCGGCTGATCGGAGCGGCTTGCGCGATGGCGCTGTTGGGGGCCGTCGCGCCCGGGGCCGTTGCGCTGGCGGCCGAGCCGATCCGCGTGATGCCGTTAGGCGATTCGATCACCGCCGGCACGACGCCGGGCGGCTATCGCGGGCCGATGGCGGATCGACTGACGCAGCAGTACGGAGTGCCGGTGATCACCGTCGGTACGCAAACAGACGCCTCCCTGCCGCCCGGACACCAGGCGCATGAAGGACACGGCGGCTGGCGCATCGATCAACTGGCGAACAACCTGCTGGGCGTGAATGCCGTCGACCCCAGCGCCCACGGCGGCTATTGGCTCAACGGCGGCCACGGCACGGGGCGTGACGCGGTGCGGCCGGGGTTTATATGCGTGAGCGCGGGGATCAACGACATCAACGCGATGATGCAGGACGCGCACCACCGCCCGATGAGCGAGCGCGGCGACGAGATCTTAAAAACGCTGCAGGATCGGCAGTGCCGATTGATCGACACGCTGACGACCGAGCGGCCCGACGCGGTGATTCTGGTGGCCGGCTGCATCCCGTACGCGAACGGCCTGCTCGATGAAAAAGCCACCGGCGCGACCTCCGCCCAGCGAGCGACTTGGGCGAAAGAGGATGGCGTCAGCGCGCAGCAGGAGATGGGCGTGAACCACTGGGTGATCCGCTTCGATCGATGGCTCCGCGAGGCGTATGTGCCGCAATTGCGGGCGGCGGGGAAGAAGGTGGTGTTTGTCGATCAATATGCCAACTTCATCCTGCCGGACGGGACCGTGCGCAGCTGGAATAATGCCGAGCCGCAAAACACGCACGGCCCGGCCGGGTATGGGGATTATGGGCTGCACCCGAATCAATTCGGATATGGATTGATGGGCGCGACTTGGGCCGACGCGATCCACGCGCAATTGGCCCACTCGGCGACGCGATGACGGGGCGACGGCAAGGGTCAGCGCCGACAATGCGATGTCAGGCTGTTCGAAGTCGGCGGCGACGCGCACTACAATCCACCGATGGCGACTCCCCAGGAAAAAGCCACGGTCATCGCCGCTGCCAGGATCGTCACGCAGGCGATGGTGGAAGCGGGCATGGAGCCGTCGCGTGCGATCGATCATCCGGTCGTCCGGGGCGTGATCCACAAGTGGTTGCACGGCGAATGGACGCAGGAAGAAACGATCGACGCGTGTCGCGACCTGCTGATGATGTATCCCGAATTGCGGGCCGGCATGTGAACCGCCGCCGCTCGCATTGACCGAACCTTCCCATGCTCAAACTGGCCGGCCTGCATCACGTGGCGATCATTTGCTCCGACTACGCGCGGGCCAA
>JBQCCH010000226.1:0-5723 GCA_051962375.1 Tepidisphaeraceae bacterium | reverse complement strand
GTGTCGCCGGCGTAATTCAGCTGTTCGTAGTAGGGGCAATCCATGCTGGTTTCATGGCTGCACATGCGCTGCGTGTGCAGCGCGCGTTCCCTCACGCCGCTCAGCCGCGGATCGCTTGCTTCAAAGCTCGATTCGAACGGATACGGATAGCCCGTCGCCCGGAACGAAAGGCCCTCCAGCACCAGCGGCTGATCCTTCGTCTCGACGAAGACTTCCACATACCGGCCGGCATTCCACCAGAGCGTATCGAAAGTCCGCTGCGAGCCGCCGTCGCTGATGAACGCATCGCCGTACCCGACCATCACCCGGCCGGCGATTTCACTGCGATCGCCTTTCACGAGGCTGTCGGTCGGTCGTTTGCCTGTGCTCGGATCGAACTGAAACAACGCTTCCGCCCACCGGATGCGCACCAGCGCATCGCGGCCGCCGCTGGTCTGCAGGTGCGAGTACGCGCACGCATACTGCCCCAGATCGATCAGCACGCGCCGGCGCGTGTGCGGCAGGATCGTCAACGCGTCGCCGGCGAGCAATCGCGACCAGCCCGCAGCCTCGTCCGCGCGATGCGCCTCGTCTTCCATCGCCGGAGCTGCCGTCTCGGGCGACGGCGGGGCGTCGATGTGTCGAATCTCAAAGGAGTCGATCGGCTCATCGCGCATCGCCGGCAGCATTGCCGGGCGCAGGAGCCAGTAGCCGGTCGATTCGCGCGCCAGCGACGCCAGCGCGGCGTTCTCGATGACGGTTGCCGGTTGCCAGCCGCCACACTGGCCGGCTTCGATGCCCCACGGATATTGCCGTCCGTCCACGCGCACGTGCGGGCCCACGCAAATCGGGAAATGAACGATCTGCCCGGCAGGATCGATCACGATCCCATCCACCGACCGCATCGACCACGACGGCCCGGTATGCAACTGTTCGGCCGGCGCTCCCTCGGCCAACAAAATAAAGCCCGGCCGCTGCGTCATCTGCGACCAGGCGGGGGGCGTCTGCCCCGTCAGGCTCGACCACCACACGATCGCAACAATCGTGTGCGCGCCGGCGTCCAGGCTTACCTCGTAACTGTCGTACATCCAGTGCCGCGGATCGCCCCGCTCCGGCCCGCGTCCTTGGCGCTGCCCGTCGATGTAAAGCACATACCGCTGGTCGGCGCTGACATGCAGGCGAATCGTCTCGGCCTGCGCCAACGTGAACGACCGACGAAACGCCCACACGCCGGCG
This sequence comes from Tepidisphaeraceae bacterium, assembly GCA_051962375.1. Taxonomy (GTDB): domain Bacteria; phylum Planctomycetota; class Phycisphaerae; order Tepidisphaerales; family Tepidisphaeraceae; genus RYN-431. The sequence continues at coordinate 4,508 of JBQCCH010000226.1, read as the reverse complement.
TCCGACGGGATCCCAGCCGGCCCGATCCACCGCGCGGGCCAGGGCGTGGCGCCGAAGGCGTAACCTTTGTCGGACGGCAGCAGGGGATCGATCACGATTGCAACTCGGGCCATGAAAATCTCCGCGATTCACCTTAAGGCCTTGGCGTCGGCCTTCAAAGCGTCGGCCGCCGCGCACTAGGGATATTCCCGCGCTCGCGCTTCCCACCGAAAATCGGCCTACCATCCGCGGCCAACCGAACAAGGAGCTGAATGAATCGTGGCGTGTTGTTTCAGTATTTTGAGTGGAATTCCCCGGAAGACGGCAGCCTCTGGCGCAATCTCGCGGCAGACGCGCAGCACCTGAAGCAAATGGGCGTCACCGCCGTCTGGATGCCGCCGGCGCAAAAGTCGATGAGCGGCACCCAAGACACCGGCTACGGCGTCTACGACCTGTATGACCTCGGCGAATTCGACCAGAAGGGCACCGTCCGAACCAAGTACGGCACGAAGGACGAATACCTCGCCGCGATTAAGGCGCTTCATGACGCCGACGTGCAGGCGTATGCCGATGTCGTCCTCAACCACCGCATGGGGGGCGACGAAAAAGAAAAGGTGATGATCCAGGAAGTGCCCAACGCCAACCGCAATGACACGATCGGCGACCCCTACGAAATTGAGGCCTGGTCGATCTACAACTTCAAGGGCCGCGGCGGCAAGTATTCGAGCTTCACCTACAACCACACGCACTTCAACGCCTTCGGCGCCAATGCGGCCGCCCCGCAGGAGAGCGGGAAAATCTATCGGCTCGTCGACAAAACCTTCTCGGGCGAAGTCGATTTTGAATTCGGCAACTTCGATTACCTGATGGGCGCCGACGTCGATCATTACAACGAAGAAGTGCGCCAGGACCTGTTCGCCTGGGGGAAGTGGTTCGTCGACACCACCGGCGTCGACGGCTTCCGGCTCGATGCCGTCAAGCACATTCCCGCGTCGTTCTACAAAGACTGGTTCGCCCAGATGCGCGAGCACTTTAACGGCCGCGAACTGTTTGGCGTCGGCGAATACTGGAGCGCGAACCTGGATGACCTGAACAAGTACATCGACGCCACCGAAGGCGTCATGCGCTTGTTCGATGTTCCGCTGCACTTCAACCTGCGCGACGCCGGCGAGAAGGGTCGTGACTACGACCTGACCAAGGTGTTCGACGGCACGCTGGTGGCCCACAACCCGCTGATGGCGGTCACCTTCGTCGACAACCACGACAGCCAGCCCGGCCAATCGCTGCAATCGTGGGTGGCGGATTGGTTCAAACCGCTCGCCTATGCGTTGATCCTGCTGCGCGAGCACGGCTATCCCGTTGTTTTCTACGGCGACTACTATGGCAATCCTTCGAAAGAGCACGGCCTTTTGAGCCACCGGAAACTGATCGACGATTTCTGCGCCGCACGCGCGACTCACACCAACGGCGAACTGCACGATTACTTCGATCACCCCCAATGCGTGGCCTGGGCATGGACCGGCAGCGACGAAAATCCCAAATCCATGGGCGTGGTCCTCAGCACCGGCGACGACGGCACCAAGCGCATGAAGATTCGTCCGAACACCACCTATCACGACGTGACGGGCCACATTCCCGAGCCGGTGACGACCGACGAAAACGGCGACGCCGACTTCCGCTGCCCGGCGGGCAAAGTCAGCGTGTGGTGCGATTGATAGAAAACGACGGACGCCGGCCGTTGACAATCAGCCGCATGTCCTTCACGCTTTCGGAAGGTTTAATCAAAGGAATGAATTTATGTCCGTTTCCCCGGCCCGCGACTTCGGCGTGCAGAGCTACTGCTTCCGCAATTTCAAGGACAACCCCACGCTCGCCGAAAAAATCAAGGCGATCGGCCTGAGCAAGACCGAACTGTGCGGCGTGCATGCCGACTTCAACAAGCCCGAGAGCTTCGGCGAAGTGGTCGCCGTCCATGACAAAGCCGGCGTGAAGATCGTTTCGCTCGGCGTGCAAACCTTCGTCGGCGACACCGACGTGGAACGCAACTGGTTTGAGTGTGCGAAAATCGCCGGGGCGAAGTACATCTCCGCCCACTTTCGCGTGGACAGCTTTACCACCGCCATCCCCTCGACGGCGAAGCTCTGCGAGGAATACGGCATCAAGGTCGCCATCCACAATCACGGTGGCTACATGTTCGGCGGACAGCCCGACGTGCTGGACTACATGCTCAAGATCGGCGGCCCGCAGATCGGCCTGAACATCGACACCGCCTGGTGCATGCAGATCGGCCCGAACCAGGGTAAGCCGGTCGAGTGGGCGAAAAAATACGCCGGCCGCATCTACGGCGTTCACTACAAAGACTTCACCTTCGACAAGGCCGGCAAGTGGACCGATGTCGTCGTCGGCACGGGCAACCTTGATCTGCCGGCCTTCGTGAAAGAGCTGGAAAACGGCGGCTTCGACGGCTTCGCGGTCATCGAATACGAAGCCAACCCCGAAAACCCCGTCCCCGCCCTGACCGAATGCGTCCAGAAAATGCGGGCGATCTAATCATCCCGCCACATGGACCGCCGCCTAGATCAGTCAGATTGGCCAGTCCGTCAGAATGAATTCGAGTCGGCGAGTTGCAACCGCGAAATCGGTGAGCGACTCGCCGACTTGGCGTTTGAGCCGTCTGCGTTTATCGAAGCGTGCCGGCATCGGCCTTAGACGATCAACAAGTAGGCGGCCAAGGCGATTCCCAGAATGGCCAGCACAATCGCGATCGCGCTGGCCACCCCGAATTCTCTGGGTTCCAGCGGCAGGCCCGCTCGGTAGCGGCGAACGAAGGCCGCGTGTCGGATCGGTGCGGTGATGAACACCGTCACGCCCAGACCCATCAGCGCCGTGCCCACCCACCCGTTGAACGGCCCGCGCTGCGATGCCAGCATGTGATCCGCCGCCCCCAGTTCCCGCAGGAACAGGCCAAACCGCGCTACCACAAAGCCAAACCCCATCAGCGCGAGCCCCGAGCGCACCCATGCCAGCAATGTCCGGTCGGCCGCCAACAGCACGCGCGGATCAGGTTCAAACGGAAGCTTGGGCGGTTCGCTCATGTCGATGCGGTCCCCAGCATTGAATCGCGCTGCGATTCGCGGCCGCATCGCTCACGCTTTCACGACGTTGAGGCTGCGTCCCTTTTTCGCAGGCACCTGGGCGATCAGGTCATACGCCTGATAGTCCGTCACCTTCACCGACACGATCTCGCCGGCGACGAGTTTTTGCTTCGATGACACGAAGACGACGCTGTCGATGTCCGGCGCCTGCCCCTGGTGCCGGGCGGCATATTCGCCCTTGCCGGTTGAGCGTTCGATCATCACCGGCATCAATTCGCCGATGCGCGCTTCGTTTCGCGCGAAGACCAGTTCCTGCTGCGCGAGCATGATGTTTTCGACCCAGCGCTGCTTGGTGGCCTCATCATGCTGCTCCGGCACGCGCCCCAGCGGCGTGCCCGGCTCCGGGCTGAAGGGGAATACGCCCAGGTGGTCGAATTCAAAATCCTTGATGAACTGGACCAGTTCCTCGTGGTCCTTTTCCGTTTCCGTCGGGCTGCCGGCAATGAACGTCGTGCGGATCGCCATGCCGGGCACCCATTTGCGGAGCTTGTTCAGCAGCGTTTCGATTTCCTTCCGCGTCACCCGGCGCTTCATCAACGCCAGCATGCGATCGCTGATGTGCTGCAGCGGCATGTCGATGTATTTCACGACCCGCTCGCTGTCGGCGATGGCCTTGATCATGTCGTCGCTGAAGCAGGACGGGTAGGCATACATCAGGCGCAGCCACTGCACATCGCGGGGCAACTGCTTGTCGAGCGTGCGAAGCAGCGACGACAGCCCGCCGTCGTGCCCGATGTCGGTGCCGTAGCTGGTGGTGTCTTGGCCGATCAGGTTCAGCTCCACCGCGCCGTCGGACGCCAACTCGCGCGCTTCGGCCAGGATCTGCTCGATTGGCTTGCTGCGCATCGGACCGCGAATGCTCGGAATCGTGCAGAAGCTGCAACCCTGGTTGCATCCTTCGCTCATGCGCAAGTACGCGAAGTGGCGGGGCGTCAGCCGCAGGCGGGCGCGGTCGTCTTCGAACACCGGCAGTCGGTTGGTCTTGGTCTGCTTCACGCCCGTGACGCTCGCGCCCTGCGCCTTGGCCAATTCATTGGAGAGGTCGTGATACTTCCCCAGGTAGTGGCCATGCGCCTGCCGTGGGTTGTCGGCGCCGCGGACGGCTTCGACAATGTGGTCGCGATCGAACACGCCCACCAGCCGATCGATGCCGGGCGCTTCGTCGAGCAACTTGGTCTTGTGCCGCTGCACCAGGCAGCCCGCCACCACCACGCGCTTGCACTGGCCCGCTTTTTTCAGGGCGATCGCGTCGTTGATCTCGCGCATCGACTCGTCTTTCGACGCTTCGAGAAAGCCGCAGGTATTGATGACGATGGCGTCGGCGTCGGCGGCGTCGGGCGTGATCGTGATGCCGTCCGCCGCCAGCAACCCGAG
>JBQCCH010000225.1:0-6650 GCA_051962375.1 Tepidisphaeraceae bacterium | reverse complement strand
GATCAGGGGCAGGTCATGGCGCGCGAGCAACTCGACGAGTTGCCGCTTGTTCGCTTCGGGCATGATGAAGCCGAGCGGGTTGTGGCAATTGGGCGTGAAGAGACAGGCGGCGATTTTTTTGGAACGGATCGCGCGTTGCAGGGCCTGCAGATCGACGCCGGTTTGCGGATGGGTCGGAATCTCCAGCGCCCGCAGGCCGAGCAGTTCGATGGTCTGGAGTTGTCCGTAATAGCTGGGGGTGTCGACGGCGACGACGCTGCCGGGCCGGGTGACGGCGCGAAGGCAAAGGCCGAGCGCTTCCTGGCAGCCGCAGGTGGTGACGAGTTCGTCGGGCGAAAGCGTGCAGCCGGCGTCGAGGTAATGGCGTGCGACCTGCACGCGCAGTTCAAGGCAACCGGGCGGGATGTCGTAGGTGGCCATGCCGCGTCCGCTGGTGCGGGCGATGGCGGCGGCGAAGCGATTGAGCTGGCGGATGGGGAGAGAGTCGGGGCTGGGGACGGCGTGGCCGAGCGGGATCATGTCGGGCCGGCCGACGGCTTCGCTCATTTTCATGACCAGGTCGCCGACGGTGGGGCGCCCCGCCCGGCCGAGGGTCTTGGGGGCGGTGGGCTCGAGCAAGGGCGCGCGGGTGTGGCGGACGTAATAGCCCGACTGCGGGCGCGCTTCGATGCGGCCGGCGTCTTCGAGCAGGCGGTAGGCGTGCAGCACGGTTCCGACCGCCAGGCGCTGCCGCTTGGCCAACTGCCGCACGGAGGGGAGCCGATCGCCGACGCGCAGGGTGCCGGCTTCGATCAGCTGGCGGATGTGAGCGACGACGCCCTCGTAGCGATGTTCGGTCGGGGCGGCGGGGGAAGCGGGCGTGCGGCTCATGGCGGCTGTTCCATACGGGGCGGTTGGAACAGTTTCCGGTATTCCTGAACTGTTCTAATCGCAATTGTCATTTTCTGAATCTGTTCCAATCTTACCCGGCGGGCGAAGCTTTGGCGATGGAAACAGTCAACCCTGAATGCGTGGTGTTGAACTCGCGGGGGGAACGAGCTGATCCGGCCGGCCGGCGGTCGGCGGTGGTGTCGCTCGCCGCGGGGGCGATCTGGTCGGGCGGCGGGGGCGTGAACGTCGTGTGCCTGGCAGGGCAGGTTTGGGTGACGCAAGCGGGCGATCCGCGTGATACGATCCTGCACCCGGCCGATTCGTTTGGTGCGACGGCTGGGGGAAAAATCGTCGTGCAGGCGCTGAAGCGTTCGACCGTGCGGTTCGAACGGTGGCGGCCCGGGAAAGAGCGAGAGACGAATGCCGCCTCAGGAATTTGAACAGACCTTGCGCGTGTCGCGTGCGGCCGGGCGATTGAAGCCGAGCAGCGTGCGGGAAATTTTGAAGATGACCGAATCGCCGGAGGTGATCTCATTCGCCGGCGGATTGCCCGCGCCGGAGCTGTTTCCGGTGAACGCGATCGCCCGTGCGTGCCAGGCGGTGATGGCAACCGACGGGCCGGCGGCGCTGCAGTACGGGGTGACGGAAGGATACCGCCCGCTGCGCGAGTGGGTGGCGGATCATCTGGGCCGGACGGTGGGGCTGGCGCGGTCGGCGGAGGATGTGCTGATCACGGGGGGCTCGCAGCAGGCATTGGACCTGGTGGCCCGCACGTTTTGCGATCCGGGCGACGTGGTGCTGACGGATGACCCGGCTTATCTGGGCGCGCTGCAGGCGTTCGCGGCGGCGGGGGCGCGGTGCGTGGGCGTGCCGGGTGATGAGGCGGGGATGTCAGCAGAGGCGCTGTCACAGCGACTCAGCGAATTGGAGGAGCGGCCGAAGTTGATTTACCTGACGCCGACGTTTCAGAATCCGACGGGCCTGACCGTGCCGCTGGAGCGGCGGCGCGAGCTGGCGCGGGTGGCGGCGGAAGCGGGCGTGCCGATCCTGGAGGATGACCCGTACGGCCCACTGCGCTACGCCGGCGAACCGGTGCCGGCCCTGGCGAGTCTGCCGGAAGCGGGGCAGGTGATGTACCTGGGGACCTCGAGCAAAATCCTGGCGCCGGGGCTGCGCGTGGCGTGGCTGGTGACGCCGGGGGCGGCAATCCGGGAGAAAATCATTCCACTGAAGCAGGCGGCCGACCTGCACACGTCGGGCTTCACGCAGCGGGTGGTGCATCGGTACGTGAGCGAGCCGGCGCAATTGTCGGAGCACCTGTCGCGCTTGCGGCAGGCGTATGGCGAGCGGCGCGAGGCGATGCTGGCTGCGTTGTCGCGGGAGATGCCGGCGGGGTGCACGTGGACGAAGCCGCAGGGCGGGCTGTTCTTATGGATGCGGGTGCCGGACGCGATCGACACGCTGGCACTGCTGCACGCGGCGATGCGGGAGCGGGTGGCGTTTGTGCCGGGCGCATCGTTCTGGGTCAGCCGCGAAGATCGCCGGACGATGCGATTGAATTTTTCGCACCCTTCGGTGGAGCGGATTCATGAAGGCGTTGCCCGGCTGGGCGGGGTGATTCGAGAGGCATTGCGCGGGGGCTAAGGAGCGCGGGCATGTTGTGGGAGATTCCTCAGCCGATCGTTTTAGCGCCGATGGGCGGCGTCGGCACGGTGGAACTGGCGGCGGCGGTCTGTGATGCGGGTGGATTGGGATCGCTGGCGGCGGCGTATCTGTCGGCGGAGCAGATCACGCGGCAGATCGAGGCGCTGCGATTGCGAACGCACGCACCCTTCGCGGTGAATCTGTTCATCGGCGAGACGCCGCCCCTGACGGGCGATGCGCGGCCGATGCTGCGGAAGCTGGCGGACTATCACCGTGCGATGGGATTGCCGCCGCCGGCGCTCCCGGAGCGGCCGGCGGAAGATCTTTCCGAACAAATGGCGGCGGTGCTGGCGGCACGCGTGCCGATCTTCAGCTTCACGTTTGGCATTCCGTCGGCGGGGGCGATCGATGCTTTTCATCGGGCGGGGACGCGCTTGATTGGGACGGCGACGACGCTGGCGGAAGCGCTGGCGCTGGAACAGGCGGGGGTGGATGCGATCGCCCTGCAGGGGAAAGAGGCTGGGGCGCACCGCGGGACGTTTTTGCGATCGGCGGAGGAATCGATGGTGCCGATCCGGGAGCTGGTGCGGCAGGTGGTGGGGCGCGTGCGGGTGCCGGTGATTGCATCGGGCGGGATTCGACACGGGCGGGAGATCGAACAAATGCTGCGGCTGGGGGCGGCGGCGGTGCAGATGGGGACGGCGTTTATCCCGTGTCCGGAATCGGCGGCGCCGCGGGTGTATCGGGAGCGGTTATTGGCGGGGGTGGGGCCGGGGGAGACGGTGGTGACGCGGGCATTTTCCGGGCGGGCGGCACGGGGGGTGGCGAACCGGTTCGTGCGGGAGATCGATCGTGAGCCGGGGATGATTTTGCCCTTTCCATGGCAAAACGCGGCGACCCGAGCGCTGCGGACGGCGGCGGCACGGGCGGGCATGGCGGATTTTCTATCGCTCTGGGCGGGGGAAGGGACGGCGCCGCTAAGGGCGCTGCCGGCGGGAGAATTGATGCAGGCGTTGCTGAAGGAATGGGCCGAGGCGGCAAAAGAAAGTGGCTGACACGGCCGGGCCGGGCGGTAGGATGCAGTCGGTGTGGGAAGGGGCGTGGAAGGATGAGGCGTGGAAATGCGACAGGATCATCGGCGGGATAGCGACGCGCGGGGTTGGGGTGAGGGAAAGCGGCGCGGCGTAAGTGCGATGGCGGGCTGGGCAAGGGCCGTGCGGCCGGTGCGCGTGTTTTTCGACTGCAAGGAATTGTTGGAACGCGGGTTAGGCGAAAAGTGTGAAAACAAAATGGCAGGAACGGCCGGCGAGTGATTTTGAGGAGTTAGGGCGGTCGGCGGGATGTCTTGCGTTTTCGGGGTGGGCTGCTATAGTTCCCGATTCGCAAAAGTTCGAAGCATTGGAGTGAAGTCATGGCAGTGAAGTTGCGTTTTAACCGCATGGGCCGGTCGCACAAGGCGTTTTTTCGTCTGAGCGCGGTCGATTCGCGCTCGCCGCGCGATGGCCGAATCATTGAGCATCTGGGTTTCTACGATCCGGTCCACAAGGATCAGGGCAAGCAGTTCAACGTGGACCTGGAGCGGGCGAAGTACTGGCTGGACAACGGGGCGATTCCGTCTGAGACGGTGTCGAGCCTGCTGAAGAAGAACGGGCTGGAGCACAAGATGCTTCGCCTGCCGAAGCCGGGCAAGCCGAAGCCCAAAGTGGAAGAGAAAAAGGCGTAAGGACGTCGGCCGTGGCGCGCTGGCCCGTTGCCCGGAGATGACCGGGGGTTGGCGAGCGAGAAGTGGCGACCATGTCCTTGCGAATCGACGTCCTGACGCTGTTCCCGGAAATGTTTGGTCCGATCCTCGGCACCAGCATTCCGAAGCGTGCGGCGGCGAAAGGGCTGGTCGAGTATCACCTGACGCAGCTTCGAGATTTTGCGATAGACAAGCACAAGTCGGTGGACGATCGCCCGTTCGGAGGCGGCCCCGGCATGGTGATGATGTGCCAGACGATGTTCGACGCGGTCGAGCATATCGAACGACAGGATGTGCGTCCCGCGACGCGAATTCTGCTCACGCCGCAAGGCAAATTGTTCGATCAAGCTACGGCGGAGCATCTGGCGAAGCAGGAGCGGGTCCTGTTGATCGCGGGGCACTATGAAGGGTTCGATGAGCGAATCATCGATGGCCTAAAGCCGATGGAACTGAGCATCGGCGATTATGTGCTCAGCGGCGGGGAACTGGCGGCGATGGTGATCATCGACGCGATCGTGCGACTTCTGCCGGGCGCCCTGGGGGCGGCGGACGGAGCGCAGGACGAGACATTTGCGGACGGGCTGCTGGAGTTTCCGCAGTACACCCGGCCGAAGGACTTTCGGGACATGGGCGTTCCGGATATCCTGCTGAGCGGCGACCATGCGAAAATCGCACGGTGGCGACAGGAACAACGTGAGCTGCGAACGCAGCAGCGGCGACCCGATTTGTGGGAAGCCTACGAGAGACGAAAGACGAAATAGCCGCGTCGTGAGCGACGCGTCTTTTTTTCGCGACAGCTTTTTGGCGGGCATTGGACGCAAGGCCTGCTATGATACGTTTCGCGTCCGAACGAGACGCAAAGACCGGAGTGACCCATGCGTAACAAACTGCTCGACATCGCCGAACAATCCAGCCTCAAAGAAAAACCGGTCCAGTTCCTGGTCGGCGACACAGTCGACGTGCACTGCCGGATCGTTGAAGGCGGCAAAGAGCGCGTGCAGATTTTCGCGGGCACGGTCATCATGATCAAAGGCCGCGGGATGAACAAAACCTTCACCGTCCGCCGCATCGTGGCGAACGAAGGTGTGGAACGCATTTTCCCGGTGAACTCGCCGTTCATCGACCGGATCGTCGTGAAGCGTTCGGGCGAAGTGCGTCGGGCGAAGCTGTTCTATCTCCGCGAACGCGTCGGCAAGGCCACGCGGCTGGCGGACAAGAAGGTCGCCAAGAAAGAAGTCGTCGCGGACAAAGAACTCGCGACCGCCTCGGCCTAAAGCGGCTGAGCTCTCGAATACAGATTCAAAAACCGAATGACGAAGCCCGAATGATCCGGCTTCGTCATTCGGTTTTGCCTGTTCGGTTGGATCGCTGACACGCCTCTGGTCGTTTAGACTGCTGACCCATGCTGGAATCGTGGCTTCGCAACCTCTTCACGTCGGCGCCCAAGGGTAAAAAAGAAGATGCCTCGCTCGGCGAACGGGGCGAGAACGTGGCGGCGAAATTTCTGACCAACGCGGGGTATAAAATCCTGCAACGGAATTTTCGGACGAAGGTCGGCGAGATCGACATCGTCGCCCGGCAGGGTCGGACGCTGGTGTTCGTGGAAGTGAAAACCCGCGTGGACGAGCAGGTCCGGCCGGAAGATCAGGTGGATGCGACCAAGCAGCACCAGATCACCAAGGCGGCGGACGTGTACCTGTCGCGGTTCGGCTTCCCACAGCCGCCGGCGCGATTCGATGTGATCGCCATCCACTGGCCCGAGGGACGCGAGCCGATCATTCGGCATCACGAGAACGCATTCGACGCGACGTACTAGCGGAGGTCGGCATGATCGATTCGCATTGCCATCTCACGGACCCGAAACTTCATGGTCAATTGGACGAGGTCTTCTCGCGTGCGGCGGCTGCGGGGGTGAAGGGATTTGTCACCATCGGCACCGACCTCGCCGACGCAGAAGCCGCCATCGCGGTGTGCGAAAAATATCCGGATCGCGTTCGCTGCGCGATCGGCATTCACCCGAATCACTGCCAAGGGGTGCAATTGTCGGATGTGGATCGATTGGCCGACTTGGCGAAGAGCCCGCACGTGATTGCGATCGGCGAAACGGGGCTGGATTACCATCACCAGTTTGCCGGCAAGAGTCGGCAGCGTGAGTTCTTTGAAAAACAGCTCGATCTGGCCGTTCGCCTGGGGAAGCCGGCGGTGCTGCATTGCCGCGAGGCGGTGGACGATGCGCTGATTGTCCTGGCGGAAGTCCCGGCGGTCCGGTGCGTGTTTCATTGCTTCACGGGCACGTTGATCGAGGCCGAGCGGGTGCTGGAGGCTGGGGCGTGGATCGGGTTCACGGGGGCGATCACATTCAAAAAGAACGAGGCCTTGCGGCACGTGGTGCGTG
>JBQCCH010000224.1:0-18423 GCA_051962375.1 Tepidisphaeraceae bacterium | reverse complement strand
GCCGCGAACGCTTCGGGCGAGCCGCCGCCTTCGGTCGTGCCCCGCACGCGGGCCTGGGCGTACAGCGGAATGAACGCCTGCGACAACGCCCCTTCGCCGAGCAGTTTTCGAAACAGGTTGGGAATCGTGAACGCGACGGTGAACGCGCTGGCGACCATCCCCGTCCCCAGGAAGTGGCTCGCGACCGCCTCCCGCGCAAGGCCCAGCACGCGGCTCAGGAGCGTCAGCGCGCTGATGAGCCGGGCATGATGATGCAGCGATTTTGCGGGGCGTGAGTCCGACATCCGTGCCGTTCGGGCGGCATCATACCGAGAGCCCCGCCCCGCAACAGGCCCCGCCCCTTAAATCCGCGGGCGAACCGGGCAAGTCCTCGGCTACGGCGCTCCGCCGCCGCCTCTCAGTTCGGCCGCAGCGCCAGGATCAGTTGGATCTCCCCGTTCGGCCGGTTCATGGCCGCGGCGATCTCCGGGATGGATTGGCCCTCGTCCACGCGCCGGTAGATCTCCGCGTGCTGCGGGTCGATCAATGGCGCTTCGGGTGCGGGCGACGGCTTCGCCTTGACGATCGGCGCCTCGGGCTCGCCCGGCTCGGCGAACCGCTGCGCCGGCGTCGGCGGCGCTTCCTGCGACAACGCTTTCCAGGCGGCGATTTTTTCGTCCGCCTCCTTGATCAGCAATTCCAGCTTGGTCGCCCGCGTATCCAGTTGCGCCGACATCTGCCGCGACATCTCCGACAATTCCACCAGCAGCGTTTCCATCTGCCGCTCCACCGAACGCTGCTGCGCCAGGCTGCGCGTCTTGAACGGCTTCTCGAACGGGTCCTTCTTCCGACGCAGCTTCGGCCGAATCAGGATGTAGATCATCATGCACACCCCCACGCCGATGATGACGTAAGGGGCGTTCTTGTCATTGAACAAGGCGTCGGCCAGCAGCGGACTCATTCGGCGGTTCCCTTGGTGGCCAGCAGAATTCGCGGATTCCCCGAATAATCGTGGATCACTTTCACGTCGCTCAGCTTCGGAAATTGACTCGCCATCTCCAAAGCGGCCTCTTTCTGGTCGAAGGCGATCTCCATCATCACCCGCCCCCCGTCGCGGAGCCAGCGATCGGTCCCCTGCAGGATGCGCCGGTGCGGATCAAGCCCGTCCGCCCCGCCGTCCAGGGCCAGGTGCGGCTCGTAATCCTTCACATTCCGCGGCAAAGACGCCATCTGGTTTGTCGCGATGTACGGAGGATTCGCCACGATCACATCGAACGGCGTCGGATCGACCATCCCCGCCACGCCGTCATACAAATCCCCCTGCACCAGCGTCACCCGATCCCCGACCCCATGCTTCTGCACATTCTGACTCGCCACGACCAGAGCGCGTTCGGAAATGTCCGACGCGACGACGTGCGCCGTCTTCAGATGAAACGCAATCGCGACCGCCACGCACCCGCTGCCGGTGCACAGATCCAGCACGCGCGGCGACTCGAAGCCCAGCACGTTGCGCGACAACTGCATCACGTGCTCCACCAGCGTTTCCGTATCCGGGCGCGGGATCAGCACGTCGCGATTGACGTCAAATTCCAGGTTGAAAAAGTGGGCCCGCCCCGTCAGGTACGCGATCGGCTCTTCTTCGCCCGCCCGCTTGACCAGCTCGCGCAACTGGGTGAGCTGTGCATCGCTCAGGACCTGCTGATAATTCGTGTACAGCTTGATGCGCGGCAATTCCAGGACGTGGGCCATCAGCAATTCGGCGCAGAGCCGCGGCGAATCGACCTGGCGACGCTCGAAGTATCCGCGCGTCCAGGTTAACACCCGCTCGACCGTCCATGGCCCGTCCGTCTGACCCATGACGTCCGAGTATATTTACTCGCCATTAAACCGCACGCCGCCACGTCCGATTCGCAGAATTATTCATCCCGCCGCGATGCTTCGCTTCATTCAGTCAACATTTAGACCGATAGGCGACTGGGAACCAATAGCAAGCTCTCGAAGAAGTTGGAGTTGTGATGTCGTCCGGAATTGATTTGCCCCCCATCGACCAAATGGCCGAACGCGGGACCTTGCGCACGTTTTTCCAACCGATCGTCTCCGTCCGGCGCAAGATGGTCGCCGGCATGGAAGCGCTGATCCGTGGGATCGAGCCCGACACAGGACGCACGATTTCGCCCAAGGTGCTCTTCGACGCCGCCGCGATTCAGGGCAAAACCCACCAGCTCGATCGCATCGCCCGCAACCTGGCACTGCAGGCGTTCGCGGCCCGTTCGTTTTCGGATCAGTTCATGCTGTTTCTGAACATCGATCTGGACGCGATGCTCGCCGACAGCCGCACCGACGAACTGCTTCACCTGATCGCCGCGTTGCAGATTCCGCCGACCTCGATCGTCGTGGAACTGGTCGAAAACCAGTTCGACGACGTCGCCCGGCTGAATTATTTCATCGCCCGCGTTCGCGAGCACGGGATCATGGTGGCGATCGACGATGTCGGCGCCGGGCACAGCAACCTGGAGCGCATTTCGCTCATCAAGCCCGATATTCTCAAGATCGACCGCTCCCTCTGCGGCAAGCTGGGGGCCGACCACTGCACCGAAGAAGTTTTCTCCGCCCTGGTGAACCTCGGCCGGCGCATCGGCTCGCTGATCGTCGCCGAGGGGATCGAAACGCGCCAGCAGGCGATGGTCGCCCTGGAACGCGGCGCCGACCTGCTGCAGGGGTATCTCGTGCTGCAACCGCAGGCCAGCGACAAAATCCAGATCGACCAGGCCGAGCAAGCCACCGCCACGCTCGCCGGCAACTTCCGCCAGCACATGGTCGATTCGATCAACTTCCATAAGGTCCAGCGGCGCACGCACAATATCCTGATCGATTCGCTCGTCTGCGACATCTCGCAGGGGGACACCGCCTCCTTCGGCTCAACGCTCGCCCGCAGCATCCAGCGCCGGCCCGAAATCGAGTGCGTCTACGTGCTCGACCATCGCGGCCAGCAAGTCACCGAGACGATCTTCAATACCCATGAAATCCCTCCGCAATCGCTGCTGTTCCGCCCGGCGGAGATCGGGACGGACCACTCGCTGAAGGTTTACTACAACCAGCTGATCGACAGCGAGCTGTCGCATTACATCACCGACCCGTACGTCAGCATGGCCAGCGGGCAGTTGTGCCAGACGCTCAGCTCCATGTTCCGCGACGGCAGCAACGAGCGGATGTTCGTGCTCTGTGTCGACGTGAAGGCCGGCGCTAAGGCCGCGGCGTAATCGCGCCCAATACTACTGGTCGCGACGCCCCCGTGACCGGCGGCAGGTTGGCCGGCACACGATCGAGCGTCGCCGCCCCCAAAATCGCAAACGCCACCGCCTCGCGCGCTTGCGCAGGGATGCCGTAATCATCCGTGCGGGCGACTTTCCGCTCCGCTTCAAGCCGCCGCATGATCGCCCGATTGTGCACGCCGCCCCCCGCCGCGATCAGCACCGACCCGCCGGGCGTCTGCCGCAACACGCACTCGGCCACGATCGCAGCGGCCGTCGCGAGTTGGTCCTCCAACGGCATCGGCTGGCTTCCCATCGCCCGCCGAAACGCCGCGACCATCGCCGGGCCGTCCGTCGATTTCGGCGGCGCTCGGCGAACGTAATCCTCCGCCAGAAAGCGCTCCACCACCGCCGCATCGGCCGTCCCCCGCAGCGCCGCGGCCCCGCCGAGATCCACACCCAAATTCGCGCCCCCCGCGTCGCGCATCAATCCATCGCTCAGGCAATTGCCCGGCCCGACATCAAACCCCGTCACGCCCTCCCGCCCCGCACCGGCCGGCAGCAGCGTGACATTGGCGATCCCGCCGAGGTTCAAAATCACCCGATCTTCGCTTGCGGATCGAAACAGCACCTCATCCGCAAAGGGCACCAGCGGCGCGCCCTGCCCGCCGGCCGCACAATCGGCGCGGCGAAAGTCGCTGACCACCGCGATCCCCGTCCGCCACGCGAGGTGGGCCGGATCAAATTGTTGAATCGTCAGCGGCGGATCATGAAACAGCGTCTGCCCGTGCGCGGCGATCGCCTCCACCCGCTCGGCCGGCAGGTTGACGTCGTGAAGCAAATTTAAAATCAGGTCCGCATAAACGTCGGCAATGTCTCGTCCGAGCGCGGCGAATTCGCGCAGCGTCGCCGCGCCGTCCACGCGGGTTTGCAGGATGCGTTTGCGCAGGGCGGGTTCATAAGCCGTGCTGCGAAAGCCGTGTAGCTCAACGCGCGCCGCGTCGGCGAGCCCTCGCAAGCGCACGATGGCCGCGTCCGCACCGTCGGCGCTCGTGCCGGACATCGCACCGATGATCCATCGCTCGCTCATGCCCGGCCGTCTTACCATGTCGCCGGCAACTTGGATATTGCATCGAGCTGCGTATACTTACGCAGGAGTCACACCATGGCCGACAAAACCCCCGAGAATGAAACCGGCGGCAACGCTGCGACGAAGGTCAAGCCCAAGTCCAAGCCCCCGCAACCCCTTCCGCCGTGGAAGGTGCTTCTGCACAACGACGACAAAAATTCGATCGATTTCGTCGTCGTCTCCATCGTCGAACTGACTCCGCTCAATGAGCAGGATGCGGTCACGCGGATGAAGGAAGCCCACGAAACCGGCACCTCGCTCCTCTTGGTCACCCACAAGGAGCGGGCCGAGCTGTATCAGGAACAATTCCAGAGCAAGGGCCTGGTCGTCACGATCGAGCCGGCCGAATAGCCCGCTCGCGACGCCGGCACACGCTTAAACCCGAAAAGACACCCGCGCCCCCCGAGGCGGCGGGTGTTTTTCGTTCGACCCTTTGGCGTCGTCGGCCCGTTTGCACTAGCCTGCCGATCGCATGTCGCGCGAATTCGATTTCATCGACTGGTTGCGCCGCCAGCAGCGCCCCACCGAGCAGGTCCTCCTGCCGGCGGGCGATGACCTGGCCATCCTGCGCGTGCCGCCGGGCGATCTGGTGCTGATCGGCATCGATCAAATCCTGGATGGCGTGCATTTTGACGCCCGAACGCATTCCCCCGACCTCATCGGCCGAAAAGCGATGAACCGCAATCTGTCGGATTGCGCGGCGATGGCGTGTCTGCCCGTGGCCGCGGTGGTGAGCGTTGCCCTGCCGCGCGGCACGCCGATCGACTTCGCCCAAACCCTCTACCTAGGCATGAAAGCGGCCGGCGACGCGTTCGGCTGCGAAATCGTCGGCGGCGACACCGGCGCGTGGGATCAGCGATTGGCCATCAGCGTTTCGATCCTGGGGCGCACTGCGGGGGTTGAGCCGGTGCGCCGCAGCGGCGCGAAGCCGGGCGATGCCGTTTACGTCACCGGGCCCCTGGGGGGCAGCATCCTCGGCCGGCATCTGAGCTTCACGCCCCGCGTGCGCGAAGCGCGCGATCTGGTGGCCCGCCATCGCATCAGCGCCATGATCGACATCTCGGACGGCCTCTCGCGCGATCTGTCGCACATTTGCACCGAAAGCCGCGTCGGCGCACGGCTCGATGCGGCCGCCATCCCCATCCACGCGGACGTCGCCCGCCTGACCGATGGCCTCTCGCCGCTGGACCATGCCCTCAATGACGGCGAAGACCACGAACTTTGCTTCTCCGGCGAGCCGGGGATTTCTTCCGCCATTCGCATCGGTACGATCGTCGACGCGCCCGGCCTCTGGCTCGATCGCGACGGCCGCTCCCTGCCGCTGAAGGCCGGGGCGTTTGAGCACCAGTTTTGAAACCGATGACCTACGATTCGCACAGTGTCGCCGACACCGAACGCATCGCCGCCGATCTGGCCGCGTCGTTGCCGCCGGGATCGGTCATCGCGCTGCAGGGCGATCTCGGCGCCGGCAAAACGCAATTCACCCGCGGCCTGGTCCGGGCGCTGGGGGGCAATCCGCGCGACGTCAGCTCCCCCACTTACGTCCTGCTGCACATCTATCCCACGCGGTCGCTCACAGTCTTTCATCTCGATGCCTATCGCGTGCACGGGGCCGATGATTTTGAGCAGATTGGGTTTGAAGAACTGCTCGAGCAAGGCGGCATCGTCGTCGTCGAGTGGCCGAGCCGCGTGAGCGATCTGCTCCCGGCGACGGCGGTGCGGGTGAGCCTTGAAACCGTCGGCGAAACGGACCGACGAATCACCATCGACCGACCGCTCCAGGGCCCAGGCAACACCTGACGCCGGGATTGTTCCACAACCGGCGGGGCCGTTCTCAAGGCGACCGAAATACGCTAAAATCGACGCCGTGAAGCCACGCACCCTGATTCTCCGCACGGCCGGGACCAATTGTGACGGTGAAACCCAGCACGCCTTCGAACTCGCCGGCGCAAGCGTGGATCGGCTGCACCTGAATCACCTGCTGCGGGACCCGTCGATCCTGTCGAATTACCAGATGCTCGCCTTTGCGGGCGGATTCAGCTACGGCGACGACATCGCCGCGGGCAAAATCCTGGCCAACCAGATCACGCACCATTTGCGTGAGCCGTTGCGTGCCTTTATCGACGCCGGCAAGCCGATCATCGGCATCTGCAACGGGTTTCAGGTGTTAGTGAAGACAGACCTGCTTCCGGGCTCAAAAACCGCTCCCGCCGCGCAAACCGCAACGCTGGCTCACAACGATTGCGGCCGATTCGTGTGCGAATGGGTGCGCGTGAAGGCCGTCAGCAAAAAGTGCGTGTGGACGAAAGACCTGGGCGAGATCGATCTGCCGATCGCGCACGGCGAGGGTAAATTCGTTCCCGCAACTGACGCGATCCGCCGGCAATTGCAAGACAATGACCAGATCGCCCTGGTCTATGCGGACGAGAATCCGAACGGCAGCACGGACGCGATCGCCGGCGTGTGTGATGAGAGCGGCCTGGTGTTCGGCCTGATGCCACACCCCGAGCGGCATGTCAGCGTCCTGCAACACCCCGCCTGGACCCGCCAGGGCGACCCCACCCGCGAAGGCGCGGGCCTGAAGGTGTTCCGCAATGCGGTGAAGCATGTGGAGCAGGCCGTCGGCGCTGGCGTTTAAGCGCCGCGTCAGGCTTTTTTATTCACAAAGCAGAGACTAATTCCTGGGACTAATTCCTGGAACTAATTGCCGTGGGGGCTTCCGCGCGCCCCTGAGCTGGATCGACCGTGCGAGCCGATATTCGGATCCGCGCCGGCCGTGCCATGCGGGGCGGCGGGGGCGCCGTTGGGTCGGCGGATGACGCTGCGATCGGGCTCGGGCGCCCCGCCATGGTCCGGTCCATGATCGCCATCACCGTGGTCGCCGCCGCGCGGGGGACGATGATCGCCGTGGTCATAGCCGTCGTGACCGCCGTGGTAGTGGTCGTGGTCGCCATCGTGGCCGCGCCCGTACGGAGCGCCGTAGTAATAAGGATGAGAGTAGTAGGGCCACCCCGCCGGATAGTAATACGTGCGGCCGTAAACGGAGTAATCGTAACCGCCCGGCTCCGCGTAGTACGGCTGGCCGCCGTAGTAGTAGCCGGTGTCGTAATACGGATTGGCGTAGTAATCGTCGGACGGGCCGTCCACGCAGCCGCCCGCCAAACCACCCGCCAGCATGAGGATGAGCCAGGATGCTCTCACGTGTGATTATAGACACGCGAGGCCCCCGGAAGTTTGGCCCGGCCCGGATTTAACAGAACCCGTGCAATCGACAGCACTCAGGGCGCTTTGCCCATTTGCGCCTGCAGCTCGTTCTGATCCCCGCCCGGCAGGGTGTCGATGAGTTGGATCGATTCTTCCTGGGCGGCCGAACCGGGGGTGTGCGTCGTTTGAAAGCGCACATCGGGCAACTTGGAGACGGCCTGCCGCAACGCCTGATCCCAGCGGGCGCGAATCTTCGCCAGGGCTGGATCGTCCGCCTGAAAGCGCCGATGCCGACGAATGTCCAGCTCATCCGCCGAGTAGACGATCATGTCGATCGGCGGGCCGACCGTCACATTGCTCTTCATCGTGCTGTCGAGGCTCAGCAGCGCATACTTGCACCCTTCTTCCAGCGTCGTGCGATCGAACCGAATGCCCCGATCCAGGATCGGCCGGCCGTACTTGCTTTCGCCGATCTGGATGAACGGGCAATCTTCGCCCGCCTGCAGCGGATTGCCCTGCGGATAGATCATGAACAGTTGCGGCGGCTCCCCTTTGATCTGCCCGCCGAGGATCATGTGCACATTGAACGAATACTCATCGCGCTCCAGCGCCTCGCGATCGATGGCGGCGACTTCGCGCGAGGCCTGCCCCACCACGCGTGCCGCATCATACATCGTGGCCGCCGTCGCGAGCCCTTCGCCGCGGTCATACTGACGCCGCAGCAGCGTGAGGATCGATTGCGAACAGGAAAGCGACCCCGACGTGAGAATCACAAACACCCGGTCGCCCGGCGTGACGAAGGTGTGCATTTTACGCGTGATATTGACCTGATCCGACCCGGCGTTCGTACGCGAGTCTGAGGCCATCACAAGACCGTATTTGGTGATGATGCCGAGGCAATAGGTCATGACCCGGCCATCCTATTCACGCAAGGGCAAATCACAACCTTCAAATACCCGCCGCCCCGCGCGGGCCGGGCCAGCCCCTGAATTGACAACGCATGGCCGACTCGTTCAGATGCCGCGCGACGGAGGTGCCGATGCTTCGTGTGGCGTGCCGGTTCAGCGGTCTGCGGGCGATGGCGATGTCGATGGCGTTCTGCTTCGCGGGGCAAGTCCTGGCGCAAGCGGTGCCCGGCGTCACCGGAGGCACGGCCGCGGGATCATCGCAAGCGCCGGACCGCTTCGTAACAATCCACAACGATTTCAACTGGGTCGACGATCACGGCGAGCGCATCCTCACCCGCAGTGGAATGCTCGCCCAATTCAACGGCGTTTTCTACTGGTACGGCGGCAATCCCCACGGGTTCCGCGAACAACACTGCTACAGCTCGACCGACCTGATCCATTGGCAGCACCGCGGCGTGATCCTGCGCACCGATGTCGAAACCAATCGCATCGACGTGCTCTACAACGACCGCACGAAGCAATACGTGATGTTCATGAAGTTCGACGGCAACAACGCCGAACTGGGCATCGCGACGGCGGACCGGCCTGAAGGGCCCTTCACTTTTAAAGGGAGCATGCGGATCGACGGAGCGCGAATCGGCGACATGTCGATGTTCAAGGACGAAGACGGCGCCGCCTACCTCTGCTACGTTTCCTGGGCGAAAGGCCCGAACGCGCAGCACGGCATCTATCGCATGTCGGCTGATTACATGCGGCCGGAGAAGCGGATGTTTCTTTGGGATCGCGGCGGACGCGAAGCGCCGCACCTGTTCAAACACAACGGCACTTATTTCTACGGCACGTCCAAGACCGCCTGGATCGATTCCAGCGGCACCGAATACTACACCGCCAAAAACCTGGCCGGCCCCTGGACCAAACCCCGGCCGCTGGTCACGCCCGGGTCGGATAATTCGTGGGATTCGCAGGTGGATTTCGTCTTCCCGATCCAGGGCCGCCGCGGGACCGTGTTTCTGTTCGCCGGCGACCGCTGGCTGAAAGAGCCAAAGGAGGGACGAAATGGATCCTACGTCTGGCTGCCGATCGAATGGCATGACGATGGGCCAAATGATTGGCCGACGGTGAACGATCGGCAGGATTGGGATCTGAACATCGCCGCCGGCGTTTGGCGCCCGTTCGACGCCTCGCGCAACCTCGCCGCGGGCAAACCGGCGATGGCATCTTCGGAAGTCGGCGAAAACACCACCGCCCGCGCCACCGATGTGCCGCCCCTGCGCGAATACCAACGGAGTTTCTGGGAAAGCGACGCGAGCGACCCGCAATGGATCCGCATTGACCTGGGTAAAGTCGTGGAATTCAACCGCGCGATCCTGAAGTGGAACATGGCCGCCGGCGCGGCGTTTAAGATTCAATCGTCCGTGGACGGCACTACCTGGGCCGATGTCTACGCGACCGATCAGGGGTCCGCCAACACCGTCACCGACGTCACCTTCGCGCCCGTGCGCGGTCGATACGTGCGGATGTACGGTACCGCCCGGGCGCCGGTGCAGGTGGACACCCGGCATCGCGTTCCCGGCAACCCCGCCGCCGCCACCCGCCCCACGACGCGCCCGAGCGCCCCCCCGCCGCCGGGGCGGTATTCGCTATTCGATTTCCAGGTCTTCAAGGACTGACGCCCGCACGCTAGCCGACCGCAGCACTTTCGTCGGCGTTCGGGCGTTACTGCTGCTGTTGTTGCTGCTGCTGGAGCAGGATCGATTTTTCCTGCTGCTGTTGCTGGGCATGTTCCTGGTGATGCGTCTCGCTGCGGCGGAACGGGAGTGAAACGCCGTTGGTCGCGCTCACGCCCATCGGCACGATGCGCTCCGGGAACAGTTCCGCGGGAATGGAGCTCAATACGTCGCTCTGCACGGTGACGTTGATCGTTTCATTCGCCTGCCCGCGGTACAGGCCCTTGTTCGGCGGCACGTCGGCGTAGTCGCGACCGACCGCCACCTTCACGTAGTTTTCGCCGGCGATGCAGCTGTTCGTCGGATCAAACCCCACCCACCCGGTGCTGGGGAAATAAAGCTCGCACCACGCGTGCGTCTGCGTGTAGCCGCGGAAGCGGTCGATGTCGCTGCTGTCGGGATGGAGCATGCCGCTGACATACCGCGCGGGGATCTTCATCGAGCGCGCCAAGGCGATCATCAGGTGCGTGAAATCCTGGCAGACGCCTTTGCGGTGCTCCAGCACTTCAGTCACGGGGCTGGCCGACGTGGTGACGCCCTTCTGGTATTCAAAGCGGGTATTGATCAGGCGGATCATCCGCTGCCCCAGTTCGCCGATGCGGATGCCCGGGCGCGCGTACAGTTCTTTGGCCAATTCGGTCAGCGCCGGCGACTCCACCACCGGGCCGTTGAATTGCAGGTAGTCCCACAGCTTGTAATCCCCCACCTCTTTCAGCGGCCAGGTGTCCGGCAGCGTCTCGGGCATGAAGGTCAGTTGCTCGGTCTCGACCACGCTCGTGGAGATGATCTTGATCGAATCGTGCAGCCCGTTCACCGTGAAGGTGTGCACCGTGTTGCCCAGCCAATCGAAGTAGCTGTTGACGGTGGAGTACGGCGCCAGCTTCAGCTCAAAGCTCAGCCGATGCTGCTGCGCTTCCTGCCGCGGGAACATGCGCACTTCGACGACGGATTCAACGATGGTGGCATCGTAGGTGAGTTCGGTCGAGTGGGTGAGTTTCAAGAGCATGGGATTTGCCTCTAGTACAGGAAGTACGTCTTCTGAATCGCCAGCGACGCTTCGTTCACCGTCGTCTGAATCTGCTGCAGAAACGCGCCCAATCCCTGGGCCAGGACTTCGGCGATGTCGGTGTATTCCAATTGCGAGCTGAGCCGGCCGAGGATTCGCTCCGGCGCGCTCGGCGAGCGTACGCCGTTGCTCACGCGGATGCGTTCGAGCGCGTCGCGTGCGTTGTCGACGCTGAAGCGGATCGAGCGCGGGTAATCGGTCTGCAGGATCAGGAACTGGGCGATCCGCCGTGCATCCAGGTCGGCCAGATGGAGTCGGCGATAGGCTTCCAGCGAGCAGGCGCTGCGCAGCACGCCCATCAGGTGAATGTTGCGGATCGGCTGATCCACCTGCTGCGCCATGACGGCCAGCACCTCAAAGCGCGATTCGATCAGCCGGGCCGTCACGTCCACGCGTTCCAGGTACTTGGCCACCTGCGTGAAGCACCACCGCTGGTCGTGCGCCATTGTCTGGTTGCCCAGCCCCTGAAAGAGCATGGAACCGGTCATGATGCCGTAGAAATAATCGTCCGGCGATTCCTCAAACCGCGCCGCGGCCGCCTCTTCGTTGTTCACGCTCCAGTAGATCGTGTTCAGGCACTCCCACATTTCGCTGCTGATGCTTTCGCGGATGGCACGCGCGTTTTCGCGGGCTTTGGCGACGCAGGAGAGGATCGAACTGGGGTTGCCCGGCGCGAAGGTCATGTGCCGGGCGATGCGCGTACCCAGCGGCGCGTCGCCGGCGGGCACTTCGCTCAGCCGCATCGTGCGCAGGATCGTCAGCCACATCTCGCTCTCAAGCTCGGGCGTCAGGTCGCCCACGTCGGTCAGCAACACCGTGTGCACCCGCAGCAGCCGCGCGACGTGCTCGGCGCGCTCCACGTAGCGGGCCATCCAGAACATGCTGTCGGCGTCGCGGGCGAGCATGGGGCGCGCGTCGGCGGCGGTGCCGGTCGGGCGGCCGAAGCTGGGGTCGAAGATCATGCTCATGCGTCGTCCTCCTCTTCGAGGACCCACGTATCCTTGCTGCCGCCCCCTTGCGAACTGTTCACCACCAGCGATCCCCGCCGCAGCGCCACGCGCGTCAACCCGCCGGGCATCACCACCACTTTCTCGCCATAAAGAATGTAGGGCCGCAGATCCACGCGGCGGCCTTCGAAACCTGGGGCGCCGCTGCCGCTGATGACATTCGTGCCGTCGCAGAAACTCGGGTGCTGGCTCAATTGCACCACCGGCTGCCCGATGTAATCCCGCGGGTTTTCCTTGATTTTCTCGGCAAAGACCGCGCGCTCTTCCTTGGTCGCCTGGTGCCCCATCAGCATGCCGTAGCCGCCCGATTCATTGGTCGATTTCACCACCAGCTTGTCGAGGTTCTCCAGCACATACTTGCGATCGTCCGGCCGGGCGCACACGTACGTCGGCACGTTCGCCAGAATCGGCTCCTGACCCAGATAGAAGCGGATCATGTCCGGCACGAACGGGTAGACGGCCTTGTCATCCGACACGCCCGTGCCCACCGCGTTCACCAGCGCCACATTCCCCACGCGATACGCATTCATCAGCCCCGCCACGCCCAGCACGCTGTCTTGGCGGAAACAGAGCGGATCGAGGAAGTCATCATCCAGCCGGCGATAAATCACATCCACCCGCCGCAGCCCCGCCGTGGTGCGCATGTAGACGAACCCGTTGTCCACGACCAGGTCTTGCCCTTCCACCAGGTCAATCCCCATCTGCCGTGCGAGAAACGTGTGCTCAAAATACGCGCTGTTGTAAATGCCCGGCGTGAGGATGACGCACGTCGGATCGACCGCGTGCAGCGGCGCGACGTGCCGCATCGTCTGCAGTAGGTTGAACGGATAATCCTCGATCGCCCGCACGCGATACTGGTTGAAGATCTGCGGAAACACGCGCTTCATCACCGCGCGGTTTTCCAGCACGTACGACACCCCGCTGGGCGTGCGGCCGTTGTCTTCCAGCACGTAGTATTTGCCGTCGCTCCCGCGGATCAGGTCGCTGCCGCAAATGTGAATGTAGATGTTGCGCGGAACATTCACCCCCATCATCTCGCGGCGGAACATCTTCGCCCCGTAGATCAATTCCGGGTCGATGATCTTTTCGCGCAGGATCCGCTGTTCGTGATAGATGTCCTGGCAGAACAGGTTCAGCGCCGTGATGCGCTGCACGAGCCCAAGCTCCAGGGTCTGCCATTCGTCGGCCGGGACGATGCGGGGGACCAGATCGAACGGGAAGATTTTCTCCACGCCCCGCTGGTCGGAATAAACGGTGAAGGTGATCCCCTGATTGCGGAACAGCACGTCCGCCATGCGGCGACGCCGCTCGAAGGCGTCCGCGTCCATGTCCATCAACCGCTGGGCGGCCGGACCATAATGCTTGCGCGGCGTCCCCGGTTCGGCGAACATCTCGTCGAACACGCTCCCGACTTCGTATTGATCAAACATTCTGTCGGCCGTATCGCTTCAGCAGTTGGTTCCAGGAACGATAACACACCCGCCCCACCGCGTAAAACGATTTTCGCCCGGCTTCGAATCCGCAAATGCCGTCGGCGTTCGCCGGAACGTCGACCCGGCCACAAAAACATCGGGGCAAAGCTTATGTCGGCCGGTTGCCAGCTATAGTCTGTGAATGAACTGCCAGAAAGAGTGTAATACGGCGTGGTCGTAAATGCATTTGGATTCGCAGGATCTTGGCTTCGTCGATCAACGCTGCAGCCGGCGGGGCCGGAACAGGAAGTCGCACCTGGGGAGCGCAGCCCGTGATGTTTACGCCGGAATACCGATCGCAATCCGCGCCGCCACGGCGACGAAGCACGTTCGCGGCGGCGATCGTGATCGGCACGGTTACGCTCGCGCTGATCGGGCTGTGGGCGTTCAGTGCAATGGGCATTCACCGCGTCGTGGCCATCGGCTCGCCGGCCGACCGGGTGATCGTGCGGCTGCAGGATGGTCGGCTGTACGTCATTCACTTCACCTCGGGCGCGAGCCCGTTTGATGCGTCGATCGATGTGCCGGGCTGGCGAAAGTGGCTTTCGGAAATGGATCCCCTCACCTATCGATTCTTCTATGGGTCGCGATCGGACCTGGTGGTGCGTGTGGAAGACAGGGGGGCGTTTCGATTTCCCAACGTCTGGAAACGGGAAGTGGGTTACGGAATTCGATTGTCCCCTTTCGTCGGCGTGGCGATGGTCATGTCGCTCCTGGCGCTGCTGGTGCTGGGGTTGCAAAAAAGCATTCCTCGGCGCGGCGCGACGGCCGGTCAACGACGCAACCCCCAAACGGCGGAACGCCCCTCCGCGTCGCGACGCGGTGAAGTTTGCGATAGCGTTGAGCGTTTACGAGTTCAAGGGTGGCTCTCCATGACAGCGTCACATCGGCTTCTCTTTTGGCGGGTCGGGTCGCTGTTCGCTTTGCTTCTCACGGTGGCGATGCTCGGGATCGCCTGCGTGGCCCTTCCTCGTTTGACCTATCCGCCGTACAGCAATATGCCGGATCGGTTTTGGATGTGGGAATTTCCCCGCTCCTACTATTGCATCGATTTGCACTCCGGATTCGTCATGGTGACGCGGGGGCAACCCGTTGCCGGGCCGTCAGGTCTGGCCCGGTATCACTCGCACTCCTCCGGTTCGGAGTTTTGGCAAGAGCCGTATCGCGATGTGTTGAATCTGGTGCGAATCGAGCGGACGTTCACCAAAGACTATTCGGATCAGTCGTGGAAAGAAGAAGGTTCGTTGGTGTTGAATGTGTTCCGGATCGCGATCGCGCTGGCGGTTCTCTTTTTCGCAGCGTTATTCCTGCCGCCGTTCAGGGCGGGCATTCTGTGGTGGTTCCATCGGCCGATTCGCATGGCCCGTCGCGTGCGACATCCGGCCTTGGGTATCGACTGAAACCAGCGACGAAGTCGGCAAAGGGGAGACAGTGGCTCGCGGTGATCAATCGTTCGCGGGGGCCGCGAGACCGAAATAATCCAGTGCGTATTCCCCGGGTTTCGAATGCGTGGGCCCGTAGTCGCTGAATGTCACGGTCGTGGAGTCCGTCGTCACGCCGGCGATGTCGACGATTTTCTGCTTGAAAACGGTGGGAATCGGCAGGCCGGTGGTTCGGTCGTATTCGATCGAAGCCGTGACGGTATTCAGTGGCGTTTTCTTCTCATAGGACAGGACGGCCCAGTGCAGGTCGGGGTCCAGAATGGCGGTCCCCGTCGTGTCGCCGGGCCGCGTAAAATTGGTTCGCCGGATGGTTATTTTACAGAGCTGCTTCTTGTTCACCGACACCGCCTGCACCGCCAGAAGCTTGCCGTTCGGCCCATCGCAGACCGAATCGAGAAACTCCGTATCCAACCGCAAGCTCACCCCCAGCGAACCATGGCTGAGGAACTCCCGCCACGCCAGGCGATTTTTGTCTGCACTATATTGAGCGTGGCTCTGGTAGAGCGCAAGGGTGAACGGCCGCCCATCGATCGCATCGGCTTCGAAGTCGTAGCTCTTGTTGTACACCAAGGCCGTCACCGACGATTTGCTCGTAACTACGAGCTTCGCGCCAGGAACAGTACGATCGCACTGCACGACGGCTGTCGTCTTCGTCGTCCGCGGGGGCGCGTAGCCGCCTCCCCGCTTCATTCTTACGCCGGTCCACTCCATCGTTTCGTGGATCTCGCTCGTCTCGATGGCCTGTTCGACCTCTTTCCATGCGGCGGGCGCTTCAGCGAGAAACCGGCGCCGCATCGCCGCGTCGTCCGCCGCAGGCGATTGCGCGAACGCATCCCGAACCCCAAGGGCCAGCAGAAACAATACAACACCGCTTCCAACGCTCCGCTGATTTCGCATCAGTCCTCCTTAGACCCCGGCGCAATGCTCACCATCGGCAATGTCTTTATCCGCATGGCCTTTTCCTTCGCCTAGGGTCATGCTCAGGCCCAAACATCCGATGCGGCCGCGCGACCGCACCGCCATGTCCATCGGCATCCAAAAGTGAGGGGTTGCGCAGCACGGCAGTGCCCCCTCCCGCACCGTTCGATCACGATTTTCCGATCCCTACGCCTCCTCATTGTCCGCGGGCGCGGCGGAATACACAATATTTTTCTTTGGACGCTCGCTCCCAAGAGACATTGGCCGATGCACGCCGCACGCCGTCGCGCATTTTTTGCGCTGTCGGAATTGGGGGCGGATTGCCGATAATGCGTTGAATGACGCGCGTGATGTTGCAAGTGAAGCGGCTGGCGAACGGGGAGGGGTTGGCGTTGCCGCGGCCGATGACGGAGCATGCGGCGGGGATGGACGTGTGCGCCGCCGTCGCGGGGCCCACGCCGATCGCGCGGGGGGCGATCGTCCTGATCCCCTGCGGGTTCGCGATGGCGATTCCGCCGGGGTATGAAGCGCAGGTGCGCCCGCGCTCGGGGCTGGCGAGCAAGCACGGCATCACGCTGATCAATTCTCCCGGCACGATCGACGCCGACTACCGCGGCGAAGTGTTCGTTCCCCTGATCAATCTCGGGCCGGCCGATTTCGTGGTGGAGCGGGGGATGCGCATCGCGCAGATGCTCATCCTGCCGGTGCCGCCCGTGATGGTCGTGGAAGTCGACACCCTCGATGAAACCGCCCGCGGCCAAGGCGGGTTCGGACATACTGGACACCTTTAGGAAATGCTGAACGCGGCATGCGGCGCAACGCCAGACAGAATCGGCAAGAGGCCTGTTGTGTTCGGCATTGGGCATGCGGCGGGCGGCATTCAAGTTGAATGCAGCGTAATCCTCTTCGTTCCGTATTGATCTTTCTGGCGATCGCGTGCTGGGCATTTGTGTTCCTGGCGACGATCAGCTTCAGCCCCACCGATTGGCCGAGCCACGCGGTGTATCCGTATCCGCAGCAGGTGAGCAACCTGTGCGGGTCGGCCGGGGCGTTCGTCGCGTATTGGACGCACCTGGCCGTCGGGCCGGGCGTGTATCCGGTGCTGTTTTTCTCGGCCGTCTTCCTGCTGCTGGCGATGACGAAGAACCGCATCAGCGATTTCTGGCTGCGGGCGATCGGCATGGTGCTGCTGGCGGTGGGGTTCGGCGCAATCGTTCACACGATGTCGGGCGGCTCATTGAGCGGCTTGCCCGAAGGCAACGGCGGGCTGATGGGGATCGCCTCGGCGCATTTCCTGAAGGCCCACTTCAACACCGTGGGCGCGAGCCTGGTGCTGGCGAGCGTGATGCTGGTGGGCTTGATCCTGGCGGCCGACGACCTGGTGCTGCGAGCGCCCGGGGCACTGACTCACGCGCTGGCGAACGCCCGATCGAAGGTGCCGAGCCCCGCCTTGATGCGGTTTAAGTTCCCGGAGATGCCCAAGCTCCCGTCGATGCCGAAATTCGTCACGCGTGACGACGTGGCCCCGCGTGTGAGCGTGAGCGCGCTGGATGCGGAAGAGGATGAGGAGTTCAAGGCGCCGGTGCTGCTGGAGAAAACCCGCAAGGCCCCGCCGCCGACCGACAATCCGCAATTGAAGTATGTGCCGGCCCCGACGGACGACGAAATCGCCCTGGATTTTCCGGCTGACGACGTGGCGATCGAAGACCCGCACGACCTGGGCCCGAGCGAGGCGGCGGTGATCCCCCCGCCGGCGCCGAAGCCCGCCGCGCCCGCCTCGCCGACGAGCGCGCCGCAGATGAATCCACCGCTGATCAACACGCCCGCGCGCCCGGCGATGCCGGTGTCGGCCGACGCCGAAGCGCCCGAGCCGGAGGTGATCCCGAACCTGCCGCCGCTGCCGGAGCAGATCATCGAACCGAAGCGCGACATCCTGGTTCGGCTGCCGAGTTCGCAGAAGCCGAAGCAGATCGCCCCCCCGCCGCCGCAGGAACTGGGGGATTATCAACTGCCCGCGTGGGATTGCCTGGCTGATTCGGAGCATGGGTATGTCGAAGCGCAGGAGGCCTTCGTGCGGGAGAAGGCAGCCGTCCTGGAGCAAGCGCTGCAGGAATTCGGGATCGAAGCCCGCGTCACCGAGATCGACACCGGTCCGGTGATCACGATGTATGAGCTGTCTTTGGCGGCGGGCATCAAGGTGTCGGCGATCACGGCGTTGTCGAACGACATCGCCCGGGCGCTGGCGGCCGTCACGGTGCGCATCGTGGCGCCGATCCCGGGCAAGCACACGGTGGGCATCGAAGTGCCGAATGCGGAAAAG